>NZ_JBFOCP010000016.1:0-93371 GCF_040907855.1 Aeromonas sp. s4
GGGGGGCGGGGGTTGGCCCTGTGGCGTGCGGGAGAGGGTGTTCAGGATTGGCCCGATTAGACACTGTATATCTGATCGGGCCATCTATTTTGACATGCCGACATGCCGACATGCCGACATGCCGACATGCTGGATAAAGGGATAACCGGATTGTTCGGGACGGCTAGCGAGAGACATATCCTGATGGAAGGGGTCAGGGGAGGGAGCCCCTCGGGCCATATGCCGTCGGGGCAAACAAGAGGGGTATACGGCGGTCGCCGGATCAGTTGTCCAGGGTCAGCACCACCTTGGCTTCCTTGTCCGTCTCCTTCACCTGGCTGTCGAGCACGAAGAGGCGCTCCGGCGCGATGCCCTGGGTATCCACCAGATACTCCTTGGTGTTCTGGGCGCGGCGCATGGCGAGGTTTCGCAGGGACTTGGCGGTGATGAGCTGCTGATCCCGCAGCAGGAGCACCGCCTGGGCGCGCAGGGCCTCGCTCCCTTCATCGAGTCGCAACCGGTCGGCCAGATCCCCGAGATCTTCGTTGAACTTGGCTTCATAAGCCTCTGCCAGTGCGGACTGCATGGCGGGATCCTGCTCCAGCAGTGTCAAATCCACCGGGCTGCCGGTGGTCTTGGCCAGCAGCCGCTCAAGCTTCTGGCGCTGGAGGATGGGGCGCTCTTCGTTGAAGTTGACCTTGCCGCGGATGTTCATGCTGAGCTTGGGCCTCTCCTTGAGGGCCTGGGCGAGGGTGGTCAGCTTGGTCTGCTGGGTCGGGGTCAGGGCGGGATCGCCGGGCAGGAAGGGGAGCTCGTCGAGATCCTTGGTGCCCCCCGTCAGGGACGCAAGCAGGGAGAAGGGGGAGGTGATGGCCTTGCCGAGGGTATTGCCGAGCACGTCCCAGAAGATGTTGCCCAGGCTGAAATCAGGCTGATCCAGATTGCCCTTCACCTTGAGGTTCATCTTGATGACGCCGTTCGAATCGCTCAGCAGGGCGATGGCGAGGCCGAGGGGCAGATCCTTGGCCTGCTCGCTCTTGACCTTCTCCCCGAGTTGCAGCTTCTTGATGGTGATGTCGTTGTCCCCTTCCAGCCGGTTGCCCTGCAGCTTGTAGTTGAGCTTCATGGAGAGCTGCCCCTTGTCGATGGCATAGCCTGCATAGGTGCTGGAGTAGGGGGTGAAGGTGGTGAGCTCCAGGTTGTTGAAGGCCACGGCCACGTCCAGCACGGGATCCTCGATGAGCAGGTTGGCGCCCCCCCGGATGGTGACGGGGGCATAGCGGTCCACCTTGCCGTTGAAGGCGAGCTCGGAGCGCTGCCCCGGGGTGTTGCTGATATGGCGGCTCTGGCCGTCGAGGGAGGCGATGTCCACCACGAACTCCGGGCTCAGGCTGCGATCGGCGAAGCGCAGGTTGCCCTGGGCGGTACGGATCTGATCGATGACGATGTGCGGGGCGGGGGCGCTCTCCCTGGCGTTCGCGGCGGGTTGCGGCAGCAGCAGTTGCTGCACGTTGGTGATCCCCTCTTCGTTGATCTCGATGCGGGCATAGGGTTTGCTCAGCAGGATGTCGGCGATGCGCAGTTGCTGGCTCAGGCCATCATAGTGCAGGCCGCTCAATTGCAGATTCTCTATCTGGAGCAGGCGCTGGTTGTCGGCCCGATCCAGCACGTTGAGCCCCGCGACCTCGAGTCCACCGCTTATCTCCAGCTTGCTGATGGCCCCCTGGCGGTCGGTGGCCAGGTCCAGCCTGGTGCGGCTGGCAAGCTCGCCGTCCCGCACGCTGATGCGCAGCAGATCCTGCAGGTAGGGTTGAGCCAGGGTCAGCGGCAGCCCCTGCTGGCGGATGGCGCCGTTCAGGGTGAAGGGGGTCAGCCCCAGGGTGCCGTCAAACGCCACCGTCGTCCTGGTGTCGAGGGCTGCGTTGAGTGTGAGGGGGCTGGGTTGGGCGGTCTGGCTGCCAAGGGGCCCGAGGGTGAGGGCGAGGGCGGAGATGGCCCGTTTCAGGGGCTTGCCGCTGGTGGCTTCGGTCAGGGTGAGGCTGCCCTGGTCGATGCGGGTCTGCTTGAGGGCCCATTGCCAGGGCTTGGCGGGGGGGGCCGGTTGTTTGCCCCCCTTGGGGGTCTTCTGGGGGATCAACAGGTCCGCGAGATCCAGTTGTTGCTGGTGGTCGAGGACGGCGGTGATGGCCGGGCTCTTGAGGGTGGCGGCATCGAGCTCAAGGCGCTGCTTGTTGCCATCGATGCGGATCCCGGTCAGCGCCAACTGCTTGAAGCGGGCAAATTCCTCCCCCTTGTTGCGTGTGAGCTGCCAGTTGGCCAGGGTCAGCTTGCCCTTTGACAACTGCCAGTCCAGTCCCTGCTTGCCCTGGGTGAGGCGATAGGCGAGCTCGGCGCTGGCCTCCCCCTTGGCGAGGGTCGCCTTGAGATAGGGGGCCCAGAGGGGGGCGAAGGGGGCGATGGCCACCTTGCCAAGGCTGAGGTTGCCCTTGCCGGCACCGCTCATCATGTCGAATTCCCCTTCGGCCTTGAGGGGGCTCTTCTCGTTGACGGTAGCGCTCAGGCGATAGGGGTTGAGCACCCCCTCTGCGCTGGAAAATCCGGGCAGGTGCAGGGCGAGCTTGTCCAGGGTGAGGGGCGGGACCCACCCCGGGCTGCTCTGCTTGCGGCTGTCCCGGTAGCTGAGCCGGCCCTGCTCGACGGACAGCTTGCCGATGGTCACCAGCACGGGATCGGCGCTAGCTGGCGGTGTTTGCTCCGGCGCAGGGGCGAGCAGGGAGGCCAGTGCATCGGTCAGGTTGAAGCGTGCCGCCCCCTTGAGATCCTCGAGGCGCACCAGATCTGCCCTGGGGGCGGTCAGGGTGGCCTCTTCCAGTACCAGGGCGCGCTGCTGCCAGCTCGCTTTCAAGGCGGGAATGAGCTTCAGCTCTTCAAATGACACCAGTGCTTGCTGCTGGTCATCGAGCAGGGCGCTGGGCCCCAGCACGAGGGAGGGGGAGCGGATCCCCACCTCTATCTTGCCAAGGGAGAGGTGCAGACCGTAATGGGTGGCAAGCCAGCCGGGGAGATGGCGCTGGATGAGGGTCGGCGCCTGCCAGAGCAGGATGGTGATGCCGATGAGCAGGAGCGCGAGAAGATAGAGGGCATAGCGCAGCAGACGAGCGGGCAGAGGCTTGAGCATGATGGTCTCCATTTGATGCGCATATGGTAGCAATTAATCGTGCCCGGTTCATGGGAAGGACTCATGAGGTGCGCCGCACTCTGACCGGGCTGGGGAATTATTGTGCGACCAAGGCCGGATTTCCCCCGTTTGCCCCACCTCGCCGCTTGCCCAAACCGCCCAGTCTGTCCGGCATGCCGTGACGGGCGATGTGGGGAACAAGGGGGTTGCCGGGTCAGGGCCTGCCACTGCGAATATCCACTGGAAAACCGGGATACCGGGGGCGAGATACCCCCAGAGTCTGTCAATCCCCGTCGGTTTTCAAGCCGCCGAGGGAGTGGATGCAGCGCTGCTCGGCGGCATCGAGCTCGGCCATCACCATCTGGATGTCCTCCAGCTGCTGGCGCAGGGAGTGGCGTCTGGCCTCTATGAGCTGGATCATGGAGTGAAGCTGCATCCGGCTGGAGCGGTCGGTGTCGTACATGTCGAACAGCTCGCGGATCTCCGCCAGGCTGAACCCGAGGCGTTTGCCGCGCAGGGTCAGTTTCAGGCGGATCCTGTCCTTGTGGCTGTAAATGCGGGTCTGCCCCTCCCGGGTCGGGGTGATGAGCCCCTCGTCCTCGTAATAGCGGATGGTGCGGGGGGTGATGTCGAACTCCTGGGCCAGCTCCGAGATGCTGTAGGTCCTCTCCTTGCCACTGGCGTGTCTAGCTCTCATGGTGCGCCCTCCTGATGAGCTGGCGGGGTCCTGGCACAGCGGCAAGGGCCGGGTTCATGATGCATGATGGCCTCCCGGGGTGCGCTGCTCGCGCTCTTGTGCTAGGTGCCGTCCCCTCCCGTGGAGGGCCTGGCCGACCCGGGAGCCGTTGGGGCGCCCCAGCAGCTCGCTCACCCACTGGCCGGTGGCGGCCAGCTGGTCGAGATCGACGCCGGTGCTCATGCCAAGGCCGTGCAGCAGATAGACCACCTCTTCCGACGCCACATTGCCGGAGGCGCCGGGGGCATAGGGGCAGCCGCCGAGCCCGGCCACCGAGCAGTCGATGGTGCGGATGCCGCGCTCGAGGGCCGGCAGCAGGTTGGCCAGCCCCTGGCCGTAGGTGTCGTGAAAATGAACCGCAAGCCGGCCCGCCGGGATCTCGTGCAGTACCGCATCCAGCATGGGAGCCACGGTGCCCGGGGTGCCGACGCCGATGGTGTCGCCGAGGGATATTTCGTGGCAGCCCAGATCCAGCAGCCGCTCGGCAAGGGCTGCGACCCGTTTCGGGCGGGTCGGGCCGTCGAACGGGCAGGCGATGACGGTGGAGAGGTAGCCGCGCACCTTGATGCCGAGGCTGCGCGCCTCCTGCACCAGGGGGGCAAAGCGCACCAGGGACTCCTCCACGCTGATGCCGATGTTGGCCCGGGTGAAGCCGTCCGAGCAGGCGGTGAAGAGGCCTATCTCGTCGGCGCGTGCGGCGATGGCGGCCTGCAGACCCTGCAGATTGGGCACCAGGGCGCCATAGCGGGTCGGCCCCCTGCGCTGCAGGACATTGAACAGTGCGGCGGAATCTGCCATCTGCGGCACCTTCCTGGGCGACACGAAGGCGCCCACCTCGATGCGCTGCAACCCGCTCTCGGCCAGGCGGGCGATGAGCGCCAGCCGCTGCGCCAGGGAGAGGGTGGCGGTCTCATTTTGCAGGCCGTCCCGCGGCCCCATCTCCACCAGGCTGACCTTGTCGTCCCGGTTCTCGTGCGTGTGGCTCATGAGCGCTCCTCCTGCGCGGTATGGTCCTCGGCAAAGCGCACCAGCACGGCGCCCTGGCTCACCTGTTCCCCCTGGCGGCACTGCAGGGCCTCAATCACCCCGTCCCGGTCGGCCTTGAGGACGTGCTCCATCTTCATCGCCTCCAGTACCAGCAGGGGTTGCCCCTTGCTGACCGGCTGGCCGGCCTCGACCTGCAGCGCCACCACGATGCCGTGCATGGGGGCCAGGATGCCCGGGACATGGCTCGTGTCGTGATCATGGTGGAGCTGATGATGCTGATCATCGAGCGAGAAGCGGATGCGTCTGCCCGCCAGGTGCAGCAAATAGGCGCCCTCGCCGAGGGGCTGCACCGGATAGCGCTGCCAATGTCCACTCTGGCACAGGCGGATCTGATCTGACCCGAGTTCAAACGGGATCTGCTCGCCCTGCCAGAGCAGGGCGCCCCCTCGCTCGGCGAGGGTGAGAGTGCGGGTCTCCTCGCCGATGCGCACCGTGGCGCAAAAGCGGCGGGTGGGGCCCAGCCGAAAGCCTGCGGCCTGCTGCCAGGGGGAGGCATCGCGCTCGCAAGTGGCGAGCCAGAGGGTGGCGAGGGGCCAGGCGAGCGCCGGAACGGGCAGGGTGTCGGTGGGAATGGGCCACTGGGTGTGGTGGCGCATCGCCAGCACCTCTGGCGCTTCGCACAGGCGTTGCAGGAGCGGGCCGTTGTGCACCAGAGGGCCGAGATCCAGGGCTGCCAGGGCATCGGCCAGAGTGGCAAAGGCTTCGCTGCGGCTCGGTGCGTGGGCGACGAGCTTGGCGATCATGGGGTCGTAATAGGGGCGCACCCCATCGCCAGCGGTGACGCCGGTGTCGATGCGCACCCCCTTGGGCCAGGTGAGCCAGTGGATGGGGCCGCTCGCTGGCAGAAAACCGGCGGCCACGTCCTCGGCGTAGAGGCGCGCCTCCACCGCGTGGCCACGCAGCACCACCTGCTCCTGGGTGAGGGGCAGCGGTTTGCCCTCGGCCACCGCCAGCTGCCAGGCCACCAGATCCTGGCCTGTGATGGCTTCGGTAACCGGGTGCTCCACCTGCAACCGGGTGTTCATCTCCATGAAGAAGAACTCCTCCCCGCATAGCAGAAACTCGATGGTGCCGGCCCCCCGATAGGCGATGGCCTTGGCCGCCGCCACGGCCGCCTCGCCCATGGCGCGGCGCAGGGCAGGGGAGATGTCGGGGGCGGGGGCCTCCTCGATCACCTTCTGGTGGCGGCGCTGCAAGGAGCAGTCCCGATCCCCCAGATAGATGGCGTTGCCGAGGGCATCGGCAAAGACCTGCACCTCCACGTGACGGGCGCGGGGGAGATAGCGCTCCAGCAGCACATGGTCGTCGCCAAAGGCGGCACTCGCCTCCCGCTTGACCGCCGCCAGGGCGTCGTCAAAGTCGGCCAGCTGATCGACCCGGCGCATCCCCTTGCCACCGCCGCCGCTGGCCGCCTTGATAAGGAGCGGGAAGCCCACCTGGCTCGCCTGATCGTGCAAAAAGTCGGGATGCTGATCCGCGCCGTGATAACCGGGCAGCACGGGGACGCCGGCTGCCTGCATCAGCCCCTTGGCCCCCGACTTGTCCCCCATGGCGAGGATGGCGGCGCCGCTTGGGCCGACAAAGCGCAGGCCCCGCTGCTCGCAGGCGGTGGCAAAGTCGCTGTTCTCGGACAGGAAACCGTAGCCCGGGTGGATGGCGTCGGCATTCGCTTCTTTGGCAATCTTGAGCACCTTGCCGGTGTCGAGGTAGCTCTCCCGGGCAGGGGCCGGCCCCAGATGCCAGGCCTCGTCGGCTTCGCGCACATGCATGGCACGGGCGTCGGCGTCCGAGTAGAGGGCGATGGTGTGAATGCCGAGGCGCCGTGCGGTCTTGATGATGCGCACGGCGATTTCACCGCGATTGGCGATCAGCAGGCGCTTGATGGGAGTGTGATGGGTCATGCTGCCTCCCTGCTGTTTAAGGTGCACAAGTGCGAAGCGTGTTGATCCACACTGCAGTTATATTGACCACCGCTGGCGATCAGCAGGTGCTTGATGGGGTGGTATTGAGTCATGCTTCGTCCTTGAAACGGGGGCGCCAGGTTGGGGGGCGTTTGTCGAAGAAGGCCTGGATCCCCTCCTGGGCCTCGAGGCCGACCCGTACCCGGGCGATGGTCTCGACGGTCTGCTCTTCGTGCTGGTGGCCTGGGCGCCCTTCGAGGGCGGCCAGCAGCCGCTTGGTCTCCTTCATCGCCTGGGGGCCGTTGCGACACAACCGCAGGGCCATGGCGCGTCCCTCCGCCAACAACTGATCAGGCTGGCTGAGCCTGTGCACCACGTTGAGTCGGCAGGCGGTGATGGCATCGAAAGGCTCTGCGCTCAGCATGTAGCGGCGGGCCTGGCGCATCCCCATGGCGCGCACCACGTAGGGGCTGATCACCGCAGGCACCAGTCCCAGGGTCACCTCGGAGAGGCAGAAGCGGGCATTTTCGCTGGCCAGCACGATGTCGCAGGCGCAGACAAGGCCTAAGGCTCCGCCGTAGGCGGCCCCCTGCACCAGGGCCACCGTGGGGAAGGGCAGCTCGTCCAGTGCCTGCATCAGGTGGGCCAGCACCCGGGCGTCCTCGCGATTCTTGTCAAAGGCGCGGGGGTCGAATGCCTCCCCGGCCATCTTGCGCATCCACTCGAGATCGGCGCCCGCGCAAAAATGCGGCCCCTCGGCGCGCAGCAGCAGCACGTGGGGGCGGTCGGCGAGGGGCTGGCCGTGGGCCAGCTCGTCGAGGCAGTCGAGCAGCCCCTGCATCAGGTCGGCATCGAGGGCGTTGTGACGGGCCGGGCGGGCGAGCACCAGCTCGATCACCGGGCCGTGGCGCTCAAGGCGAAAATGGGCAAGGGGATCGTTGAAGAGCGGGTCTGACATATGAACTCCTTACATCCGGAAGATGCCGTACTGCAGAGGGCCCGGCTCGGCCCCCTGGCAGGCCGCCAGCGCCAGGGCCAGCACGGTGCGGCTCTGGGCCGGGTCGATGACGCCGTCATCCCACAGGCGAGCACTGGCGTAATAGGGGTGACCCTGGCGCTCGTATTGCGCGATCACCGGGGCGCGAATGGCGGCCGCCTCCGACTCGCCCAGAGTCTTGCCCTCGGCGGCGAGCTTGTCCCGGCGCACCTGCACCAGCACCCCGGCCGCCTGCTCGCCCCCCATGACGGAGATGCGGCTGTTGGGCCAGCTGAAGAGAAAATCCGGTTCATAGGCGCGCCCGCACATGCCGTAGTTGCCGGCGCCGAAGCTGCCGCCGACGATCAGTGTGATCTTGGGCACCCGGCTGCAGGCCACGGCGGTCACCAGCTTGGCGCCGTGCTTGGCGATCCCCTCTTTCTCCGCCGTACTCCCCACCATAAAGCCGGTGATGTTTTGCAGAAACAGCAGCGGGATCCCCCGCTGGTTGCAGAGCTGGATGAAGTGGGCTCCCTTCTGGGCGCTGTCGCTGTGCAGCACGCCGTTGTTGGCGAGGATCCCCACCTGCATGCCCTCAATGCGGGAAAAACCCGTCACCAAGGTAGTGCCGAACAACGCCTTGAATTCGTCAAACACAGAGCCATCCACCAGCCGGGCGATCAATTCTCGTGCGTCAAAGGGGCGCTTGAGACTGGTGCCCACCAGGCCGTAGAGCTCCTCGATGGGGTAGTGCGGCTCATCATAGGAGGGAGCGGATGGGGCGGGTGACGCCGCCGTCTGGTTGTCCCCCAGGTTGCTTACCAGGGTGCGGGCGATGGCCAGGGCATGGGCATCGTCCCTGGCCATGTGATCCGCCACCCCGGAGTGGACGCAGTGCACCTCGGCGCCGCCCAAGGCTTCTGCGCTGATCTCCTCGCCGGTGGCGGCCTTGACCAGGGGCGGGCCCGCCAGAAAGAGGGTGGCCTGTTCCCTGACCATAATCGACTCGTCCGCCATGGCGGGCACGTAGGCGCCCCCGGCGGTACAGAGCCCCATCACCACCGCCAGCTGGGGGATGCTCTGGGCCGACATGCGAGCCTGGTTGTAGAAGATGCGGCCAAAATGCTCCCGGTCGGGGAATACCTCGTCCTGCATGGGCAGGAAGGCGCCGCCGGAATCCACCAGATAGAGGCAGGGGAGGCGCAGCCGCTCGGCGATGGCCTGAGCGCGCAGGTGTTTCTTCACCGTGAGCGGGTAGTAGGTGCCGCCCTTCACTGTGGCGTCATTCACCACCAGCATGCACAGGCGCCCCGAGATCCGGCCGATGCCGGTGATGAGGCCAGCGGCGGGCACCGGTTCGTCATAGACCTGCCAGCCAGCCAACGCCGACAGTTCGAGAAAGGGGGAGCCCGGGTCCAGCAGCTGGTCGATGCGCTCGCGGGGCAGCAGCTTGCCGCGGGCCTGATGGCGGGCGTTGTTGGCCGCGCCCCCGCCCTGGGCTATCTCCTCCAGGCGGGTATTCAGATCGTCGACCAGTGCCTGCATGGCGGCCCGATTGGCCTCATAGTCGGGGCTCGCGGTGTCGAGGCGGGAGTGGATCCTGCTCATGCGCTCTCTCCCATCAGCTCGCGGCCGATGAGCCAGCGGCGGATCTCCGAGGTGCCGGCGCCTATTTCGTAGAGCTTGGCGTCCCGCAGCAGGCGGCCGGTGGGGTATTCGTTGATGTAGCCGTTGCCGCCGAGCAGCTGGATGGCATCGAGGGCCATCTGGGTGGCGTTCTCGGCGGCAAACAGGATGGCGGCGGCGCAATCCTTGCGGCTGGTGCGGCCCTGATCGCAGGCGCTCGCCACCGAATAGACCAGCGCCCGGCTGCTAGCGAGACGGGTATACATGTCGGCGAGCTTGCCCTGCACCAGCTGAAACTCGCCGATGGCCTGACCGAACTGCTTGCGCTCGCGCACATAGGGGAGCACCACGTCCATGCAGGCCTGCATGATGCCAAGGGGGCCGGCCGCCAGCACTACCCGCTCGTAGTCGAGCCCGCTCATCAGTACCTTTACCCCGCCGTGCAGGGGGCCCAGCAGGTTCGCTTGCGGCACCCGGCAGTTGTCGAACACCAGCTCGCAGGTACTGGATCCGCGCATGCCGAGCTTGTCGAGCTTCTGGGCGGTGGAAAAACCGGGAGTTCCCGCCTCGACGATAAAGGCGGAAATCCCTTTGGGCCCGGCGGCGGCATCGGTCTTGGCATAGATGACGAAGGTGTCGGCATCGGGCCCGTTGGTGATCCACATCTTGTTGCCGTTCAGCACGAAGTGATCCCCCTCGCGCACCGCGGTGAGGCGCATGCTCACCACGTCGGAGCCAGCACCCGGCTCGCTCATGGCCAGCGCCCCCACATGTTTGCCGCTGACCAGATCAGGCAGATATCTCGCCTTCTGATCAGGGGTGCCGTGGCGGTGGATCTGGTTGATGCAGAGGTTGGAGTGAGCGCCGTAGGAGAGGCCGACCGAGGCGCTGGCGCGGCTCACCTGCTCCATTACCAGCACATGGGCCAGATAGCCGAGGTTCACCCCGTCATACTCCTCCGCCACCGTGATGCCGTGCAGCCCCAGCTCACCCATCCGGGGCCAGAGATCCCGGGGGAAAGCGTTGCTCTGATCGATCTCGCTGGCGCGCGGTGCGATCACTTTTTGGCAGAAAGCCTCGACCTGTTCGGTCAGGGCCTTGAGGGTTTCATCCATCAGGGCATGCATCCGTGCTCTCCTTGGTGCAGTGGACTGCCGATTTCCCCTGCCATCAGGGTGATGACTGGTCAGTCCATTTGTGATTCAAGTTTACGTTAGCGTAAACGTAAATGAGTTGTTAGTCTAAGGTAAATTCGATGGCAGCCCGCCGCAAGGGGCTACCCGGGCAGAGGAGCGCAAGGAGTGAACAGGATGTGCAACAGCAACATGGATGTGGCCGGCCCAGGGTGGCCTGCCATCGCCTGCCAACGGGCCAGGAGGGGGGCATGAGCCAGCATCACACCCAGTACGGGGATCTGCCGCTCTACATCGGTGGCGAGGCGTGTCCGTCCGCAAGCGACGAGTGGATAGAGGTGACCGACCCGGCGGACCAGCATCTGCTGGCGCGGGTGCCGAAAGCTACCTCTGCGGAAATTGAGCTGGCGGTGCGCACCGCCCACGACGCCTACCTGCAGTGGCGGGAGGTGCCTCCCTCCGAGCGAGCCCGGGTGATGTTCAACTACCAGCATCTGTTGAAAGTGCATCACGACGAGCTGGCGACCCTGCTGGCCCAGGAAACCGGCAAGAACCTGGCGGATGCCAAGGGGGATGTGTGGCGCGGCATCGAGGTGGTGGAGCAGGCCTGTGCCATTGCCAGCCAGACCCTGGGGGAGACCATGGGCAACGTGGCGCGCAGGGTCGACGGCCACTCCTGGGTGCAGCCCCTCGGGGTCTGCGTCGGCATCACGCCGTTCAACTTTCCGGCCATGATCCCGCTCTGGATGTTCCCGCTGGCGGTGGCCTGCGGCAACGGCTTCGTGCTCAAGCCCTCCGAGCAGGATCCGCTCACTCCCATGCACCTGGCCGAGCTGTTTACCGAGGCGGGGGCCCCCAAGGGCATTCTGTCGGTGGTGCACGGCGGCGCCGAGCAGGTGGATGTGCTGCTGGCCCATCCCGATGTCAAGGCAGTCAGTTTCGTGGGCTCGGCCCGGGTCGGCGGCCACGTCTATCGCAGCGCCACGTCACAGCTCAAGCGCGCCCAGTGTTTTGTCGGCGCCAAGAACCACATGGTGATCATGCCGGATGCCAACAAGGCGCAGGTACTCGGCAACCTCGTGGGAGCGGGAGTCGGCGCCGCCGGTCAGCGCTGCATGGCCATCAGCGTGGCGGTGTTCGTGGGGAGCGCCCGGGAGTGGATCCCCGAGCTCGCCGCCGAGTTCGCCAAGGTGAAACCCGGCGTCTGGCACGACCCCGAGGCGGCTTATGGCCCCCTCATCAGCCCGGAGGCGAAAGTCAGGGTGGAGGGGCTCATCGAGGCAGGGATTGCCGAGGGAGCCGAGTGCCTGCTGGACGGCCGTTTTTGCGACGTACCCGGCTACCCGGTGGGCAACTGGGTGGGGCCGACCCTGTTTCGCGGCGTGACCCCTGAGATGCGCATCTACCGGGAGGAGATCTTCGGGCCCGTGCTGGCCTGCCTCGAGGTGGCGAGCCTCGACGAGGCGCTTGCCCTCATCAACGCCAACCCCTACGGCAACGGCACCTCCCTCTTCACCGGCTGTGGCGCTGCCGCCCGCAAGTTTCGCCATGAGGTGGCGGTGGGCCAGGTGGGGATCAATGTACCCATCCCGGTGCCGCTGCCGTTCTTCTCCTTTACCGGCTGGCGCGGCTCCTTCTACGGGGATCTGCACGCCTACGGCAAGCAGGCGGTGCGTTTTTACACCGAGACCAAGACGGTGACGGAGCGCTGGTTCGACGAAGACATTCCCAGCGGCCCCAATATGACCATTCAGCTGCGCTGACGGCAGGGGTTGCCCACTTTTCCCGGGCGCCCCCATTGACAGCAACGGATCGACGGAACAAGTACAAAGGAAGCGAACAAGATGGATTTTACCCTGACCGAATCCCAACGGGCCTGTGTCGAGTCGGCCGGCGCCTTCGCCGATCTGGCGCTCAAACCCCATGCCGCGCGCTGGGACAGGGAGCACGAGTTCCCCATCCCCACCATCAAGCAGGCGGCGGCGCTGGGCCTGTGCGGCCTTTATACCCCGGAGCAGTATGACGGCCTGGGCCTGAGCCGGCTCGATGCCAGCCTCATCTTCGAGCGCCTCGCCATGGGCTGCACCTCCACCACCGCCTATCTCACCATCCACAACATGGTGAGCTGGATGCTGGGCAGCTGGCTGCCTGCCGAGGTGGCCGAGGAGTGGGTACCCAGGCTGGCCAGCGGCGAGCTGCTGGGATCCTACTGCCTCACCGAGCCGGGGGCGGGCTCCGACGCCGCGGCCCTCAAGACCCGCGCCGTGCGCGATGGCGAGGATTACCTCCTCGACGGCAGCAAGGTGTTCATCTCGGGCGCCGGCAGCACAGACGTGCTGGTGGTGATGGCCCGCACCGGTGGCGAGGGGGCCAAGGGGATCTCTGCCTTCATGGTACCGGCCCAGACCCCCGGCGTGAGCTACGGCAAGGCGGAGGAGAAGATGGGCTGGAACAGCCAGCCGACCCGGGAGGTGAACTTCAATGCAGTGCGCATTCCCGCTCGCTTCCGGCTGGGGCAGGAGGGGGAAGGGTTCAAGTTCGCCATGCAGGCGCTCGATGGGGGGCGCATCAACATCGCCAGCTGTTCGCTGGGCACCGCCCAGCAGGCTCTCAACGATGCCCTGACCCATGTGCAGCAGCGCCAGCAATTTGGACACCCGATCAGCGAATTCCAGAGCGTGCAGTTTCGCCTGGCCGACATGGCCACCGAGCTGGCCGCCGCCCGCCTGCTGGTGCGCCAGGCGGCCGCCAAACTCGATGAGGGCAGCCCGGACAAGAGTGCCTGGTGCGCCATGGCAAAGCGTTTTGCCACCGATGTGGGTCACCGCATCTGCGACGACGCCCTGCAACTCTTTGGCGGCTATGGTTATATCCGCGAGTATCCGCTCGAGCGCTATCTGCGCGACACTCGGGTGCACCGTATTCTGGAAGGGACGAATGAAGTGATGCGGCTCATCATCGCCCGCCGCCTGCTGGCCGACCCCGGCCTGTCGCTGGAGTAGCGGGAGGGGCCTGCTCTGAGGACGCAGTCGGCGCGTCCTCAGGCTTTGTGAGCCAGGTGCAGGTTGGCTCCATTCAACCCTGTCATCATGGGGCAGTTTTTTTGACAAGGACAACGCAATGACAAGGATCAGGCTCGAATATCACGGCCACGTGGCCTACATCACCCTCGATCACCCACCCGCCAACACCTGGACGCTCGCCAGCCTGAAAGCCTTCTTGCAGATGATGGTGGAGCTGGATGGTCGCCCCGACGTGGTGGCCCTGGTGATCCGCGGTGCCGGAGAGAAATTCTTCTGCGCCGGCGCCGATCTCAAGATGTTCGCCGACGGCAGCCTGGCGCATGCCCGCGAGGTGGCCGAGGCCTTTGGCCACGCCTTCGAGGCGCTGGCCCGCTTTCACGGGGTCAGCATCGCCGCCATCAACGGTTATGCCATGGGAGGGGGGCTCGAAGTCGCGCTGGCCTGCGACATCCGCATCGCCGAGCAGCAGGCCAAGCTGGGGTTGCCGGAGGCCTCGGTGGGCTTACTGCCCTGCGCCGGCGGCACCCAGCGCCTCACCGAGCTGGTGGGGCCGGGCTGGGCCAAGCGGATGATCCTCTGCGGCGAGAAGGTGAGCGCCACCCTGGCCTACGAGATGGGGCTGGTGGAAGAGGTGGTGACCGAGGGGCACGCCTGGGAGGCGGCGCAGCAGATGGCCCAGCTGGTGGAGCGCCAGAGCCCGAGCGCCCTGCGCGCCTGCAAACAGCTCATCAATCAGGGGCGAAGCACCCACAGGGATGCGGCGCTGCCACTCGAGCGCAGCCTCTTTCTCGCCCTGTTTGACGATGCCAACCAGCGCGAAGGGGTGGCGGCCTTCCTGGAGAAGCGGGCCCCGCGCTGGCGTTACGACCAATTCAAACCGAAAGAGTGAGGGAGCGAAGGATGAATGAGGTATTGATGGCGACCCGCCATGTCGCAGGGGCAGATACCCGGTCTGCGGGGGCTGCCCATGAGTGAGCCCGTGCGCATCGAGACCCGCCCCACGGCGGATGGCCGCCACATCGGCATGCTGACTCTGGACAGCCCCGCCTCCCTCAATGCCCTGAGCCTTGAGATGATCCAGTTGTTGCAGGGGGCGTTGACCCGCTGGGAGCAGGATCCGGCCATCGTCTGCGTGTTGTTGCAAGGGGCCGGCGAGAAGGCGTTTTGCGCCGGTGGCGACATCCGCTCCTTTTATTACCGCAAGCAGGAGGCGAGCCACTCTGAATTGTTCGGCTATGCCCGCGACTTCTTCCTGCAGGAGTACCGGCTCGATCACCACATCCACTGCTACGGCAAGCCCCTTGTCTGCGTGGCGGACGGCATCTGCATGGGGGGCGGCATCGGTCTCTTTGCCGGGGCCGGGTTCCGGGTGGTGACCGAGAAGAGCCTGTTCGCCATGCCGGAGGTGACCATCGGCCTCTATCCGGATGTGGGGGCCAGCTGGTTTTTGAGCAGGATGCCGGGGCGGCTCGGACTCTGGCTCGGCCTCACCGGTGCCCGCTTCAACGGGGCGGACGCCATCGGCCTGGGGCTCGCGGATCATGCCATGGGGAGCCGCGAGCTGGCGGAGCTGCCGGCGCGCCTCGCCGCCCTCGACTGGTCTGCAGGCGACCCCTGCGAGCAGATCGAGGCGCTGCTCACCGATTTGCAGGAGGCCCCTGGTCAGGCATTGCCGCCTCCCGTACTGCTGCCCCACCAGGAACGCATCGATGCGCTGTTGGCCGGCCGCTCCCTGCAAGGGGTGCTGGCACGCCTCGAGGGCGCCGAGCTGGACGAACCGGCGCTGGTTCAGGGGCGGGAGACCTGCCTTCGCGGCAGCCCCATCAGCCGCGCCATTCTCTGGCGCCAGTTCTGGCAGGCACGGCGCCAGTCCCTGGCCGAGGTGTTTGCCGACGAGCTGACCCTCTCGGTCAACTGCGTGCTCAGAGGGGACTTCGTGGAAGGGGTGCGGGCCCTGCTCATCGACAAGGACAAGTCCCCTCGCTGGCAGGCCCCGCAGGCGGGGGAGGTCTGGCTGGATGCCTTCTATCGCTGGCCCGAGGGTGACAACCCCTTGCGCCCCCGCTGACGTGCGATCACACACAAGGAGCACACTATGACAAGGATTGGGTTTATCGGGCTTGGCAACATGGGGGGGCCTATGGCCGCCAACCTGGCCAGGGCGGGGCACAGGGTGCAGGTGTTTGATCTGGTGCCCGAGAGCCTGAGCCGGGCCATCGAGGCTGGCTGCATTGCCGCCGGGAATGCCCGGGAAGCGGTGAGCGGCTGCGAGCTGGTCATCAGCATGCTGCCGGCGGGCGAGCACGTGCGCAGCCTCTGGCTGGGGGAGAGTGTAGGTGAGCGGGGCGGCCAGGATCTGCTGGCGGCCCTGTCGCCCGGCGCCCTGGTCATCGACTGCTCCACCATAGACGTGGCCTCGGCCCGTCAGGTGGGGGCGGCGGCGAAGGCGCGCGGCATCCGTTTTCTCGATGCCCCCGTCTCGGGGGGCGTGGCCGGCGCGGCGGCGGGCACGCTCACTTTCATCGTCGGCGGCGAACAAGCGGATTTTGAAGCGGCCAGACCCGTGCTCGCCTGCATGGGGCAGAACCTGTTTCACGCCGGGGCCCTCGGCGCTGGCCAGATCGCCAAGATGTGCAACAACATGCTGCTCGCCATCCACATGGCGGGCACCGCCGAGGCGCTGGCGCTCGGGGTCAAGGAAGGGCTGGATCCCGCCGTGCTCTCCACCATCATGGGCAAGAGCTCGGGCAACAACTGGAGCCTCGAGCGCTACAACCCCTGGCCCGGGGTGATGGAGAACGTGCCGGCGTCGCGTGGCTATCAGGGGGGCTTCATGACCCGGCTGATGGTCAAAGATTTGGGGCTCGCCATGGCGTTGGCGGAACATGCCCACAGCGCCGTGCCCATGGGGGCCCTGGCCCGCAACCTCTTCAACCTGCACGGGAGCCTGGGCCAGGAGAACAAGGATTTCTCCAGCATCCTCGAGCTCTATCGGGACAAAACAGCGCCGGGTTAAGGGCCGCTATCTACCTATTTACCCGATAGTCTTTGACTCGACAGTCACCGGCCATCTCACCAGGAGCATTTATGGATATCACACGGAAAGTCATCGCCATCACGGGGGCGGGCAGGGGGCTAGGCCGCGCCATCGCCCTGAGTCTGGCGGAACAGGGGGCGCAACTTGCGCTCATCGACGTCAACCGCACCGATCTGGAGGTGACCGAGGCGGAAGTGCGCAGCCGTGACGGTCGCTGCGCCCTGTTCGTCTGCAACGTGGCAAGCGAGCCGGAGGTCGAGGCGACCTTCGCCGCCATCAAGGATCAGTTCGGTGCCCTGCACGGTCTCGTCAACTGTGCCGGCATCCTGCGCGACGGCATGCTGATCAAGGTGAAGGAGGGGGCACTGACGGAGAAGATGAGCCTGGCCCAGTGGCAGAGCGTCATCGACGTCAATCTCACCGGCACCTTCCTGTGCGGGCGCGAGGGGGCGGCGCTGATGGCCACCGGCGGGGAGGGGGGCGTCATCATCAACATCTCCTCCATCGCCCGGGCCGGCAACATGGGCCAGAGCAACTATGCCGCCAGCAAGGCGGGGGTGGCCTCTCTGGTGGTCACCTGGGGGAAGGAGCTGGCCCGTCACGGCATCCGGGTGATGGGCATCGCCCCCGGCGTCTTTGCCACCGACATGACGGCGGCGATGAAGCCCGAAGCCATGGCCCGCATGCAACAGGCCATCCCGGTGGGCACCCTGGGGCAGGCGGCGCAGCTGGCCCAGACGGTGCAGTTCATCCTTGCCAACGACTATCTGTCGGGGCGGATGATCGAGCTGGACGGCGGCTTGAGGCTCTAGTCCCCCCTGCATATACCCTCTCTGACGCCCCTCCAGCAGGGGCGTTTTTGCAGGGGAAAGGCCCCAGTGCAAGGGTGCATAGCCATGCAGGTCCGCTTTTTGAAAAGCGGGGCGGCATCATGAAAAGTCGTGAAATATCAACGGGTCTTTCTTAATTTGAACCAGCTCACAGGCACCCCGGGTCAGTGCTGTAAAATTGCGCGCGGTCAAGGCGGCTCATGATTGACGGCAAGAGGGATTGCGGCCGGAATAGTCATGCAATATAGTTGCCGCCTTTTTCACGGGGTACGGATTTCTAGCCCCTCCCATGTCGCGCGCTGTATGAATACGGATGCTCAGCCGCCGCCTAATAAAACAGGTTTGAGATGGACAAGAAACTGGGGCTGGGTGCCCTCATTTCGCTGGTGATCGGCTCCATGGTCGGTGCCGGGGTTTTCAGTCTGCCGCAAAACATCGCAGCGCACGCCAGTGCCGGGGCCGTCGCCCTGGGATGGGCCATCACGGGGATCGGCATGATCTGCCTCGCCCTGGTCTACCAGAATCTCTCCATGCGTCGACCGGATCTCGATGGCGGCATCTTCAGCTACGCCAAGGCGGGGTTCGGGGATTTCGTCGGCTTCAACGCCGCCTGGGGTTACTGGCTGTGCCAGCTGCTGGCCAACGTCTCCTACGCCATCGTGGTGTTCAGTGCGCTGAGCTACTTCTTCGACACGCCGGACAATGTCATCTTCGGTGACGGCAATACTCCGGTCGCCATCACGCTCGCTTCCCTGCTCATCTGGTCGGTGCATGCCCTGGTGCTGCGCGGCATCCAGGTGGCGGCGCTGGTGAACATCGTCACCACCATCGCCAAGATGGTGCCCCTCATCGTCTTCTGCGTGGCCATCCTGCTCGCTTTCAACATGGAGACCTTCACCCTGGATCTCTGGGGGCAGGGGAGTCCCGAGCTCGGCTCCGTGATGGATCAGGTGAAGTCCACCATGAAGGTGACTCTCTGGGTCTTCATCGGCATCGAGGGGGCCGTGGTGGTCTCCGCCCGTGCCCGCCATCGCAAGGATGTGGGCCGCGCCACCGTGCTGGCGCTGCTCGGCGCCCTGGCGCTCTACGTCATGGTCACCCTGTTCTCCCTGGGGGTCATGAACCAGCCGCAACTGGCGGCCCTCAAGAACCCCTCCACCGCCATGATCCTGGAAGCCGTGGTCGGCCCCTGGGGCGCCTGGCTCATCAACATCGGCCTGGTGATCTCGGTGATGGGGGCCCTGCTGAGCTGGACCGTGCTGGCGGCGGAAGTGCCCTACATCGCGGGCAAGACCGGTGTCTTCCCGGCCTGGTTCGCCAAGGAGAACAAGAACGGTTCCCCCAAGGTGTCGCTCTGGTGCTCCACCTGCCTGGTGCAGATCTTCCTCATTATCATCTACTTCCAGAACAGCACCTATCTGGCGTTGGTGAACATCGCCACCTCGGCTGCCCTGGTGCCCTATGTCTTCTCCGGTGCTTACGGCCTCAAGCTGGCGTTGAAAGGGGAGACCTACGCGGGCCAGCCCCATCAGCGCAAGCGCGACCTGCTGCTGGCCCTGGTGGCCACCGTCTATGGCTGCTGGCTGGTCTATGCCGCCGGAGTGGAGTACCTCTTGCTGGTGGCGCTGCTCTACAGCCCGGGGATCTTCATCTACTGGAAGGCGCGCCAGCACCACGGCCTGCGCAGCCTCAACCGGCTGGAGCAGGGGATGACGGCAGCCCTGCTCGGTTGCGCCGTGCTGGCGTTCTACAAGGTGATGGACGGTACCATTCCCCTGCATTAATCGGCACAATAAAGAGATGGCAAGATGCCATCTCTTTTTTATGGATAATGGCGGTCAAGTTGACCGCTGTTTCGTTATTGAAGGAATGTTTATGCTGTTTGTGGGCTATCTGGTGTTGGGCGCCTTCGCGGGCATGCTGGCCGGGCTGTTCGGTATCGGCGGCGGCCTCATCATCGTCCCCGTGCTGGTCCTGAGTTTTCACGCACAGGGCGTGGCGCCGGAGATCATCACCCATCTGGCCCTCGGCACCTCGCTGCCCACCATGATCTTCACCGGTTTCAGCTCCCTGCGTGCGCACCAGGAGGCAGGAGCGGTAGACTGGGGGATGATTCGGCGCCTGGGCGCCGGCATGCTGGTCGGTGCCTGGCTCGGCGGCATGACCGCCAACCTGCTGAGCGCCAGCACCCTCAACATCATCATCGGCTGCTTCGCCTGGACCATGGCCCTGCAGATGGGGCTCAATCTGAGGCCAAAAGCGGAGCGACACATGCCGGGCCCCCTTGGTACCGGGATCGCCGGCACCGTCATCGGCTGGATGTCGGCCTTGTTCGGCATCGGTGGCGGCTCGCTGACCGTGCCTTACCTCACCTGGAATTCGGTGCCCATGCGCAACGCCGTGGCCGCCTCCGCCGCCTGCAGCATGCCCATCGCCCTGGCAGGCAGCCTCAGCTACCTCTATGCCGGTTGGGGAGACGTCGATCTGCCCGAGTGGAGCGTCGGATTCATCTATCTGCCGGCCCTGCTTGGCATCGTGCTCACCAGCACCCAGTTTGCCCGTCTGGGCGCCAGACTGGCACACAGAATGTCACCCCGGCGGCTCAAGCAGGCCTTTGCCCTGCTCATGTTGCTGGTGGGTGCCAAATTCATGCTCTTTAGCTGAACCCTTGGCCAGATTGTTGAAAAATAAGGCGAACGGCTCGCGATGCGGTAGAAAGCCATTGCATTGAGGGGCCAGTTTGCCTATTCTCCTCGCCGGTGGTCCTATTGGTCCTCTCGCATTGATAACCCGTCGACCTGGTCAGGACCGGAAGGTAGCAGCCAAGGCGGGGGACTCGAGTGCCGGGATGTGGCTGGTAGGGCCACCACCTGTTTCTGCCATTCAACAAGTTACAGCTAATACCCCCTTCAGACCTCTTGGTAATCCACTTCATGTGGATGAATCAGGAGTCCTCAAAGTGCATTTTCAGCTCTCTTCACATGCTATTTGCTCTACCGCAAGGTGAGCCTGTGCCCTATGGGCGTTCATCAGGCTTCAGACCGCGCCTGGCTCAAACTTCCTCTTGATCTTCAGCACTGTCCCCTTGAGATCATGCTTTCCCTCAGTCACCTCCCGTGGCCTCTATGGCCCAGCCATCTTCTGACTTTCAGCACTGCAAGCTCTTGCAGTACGCCATCTGACGCCTCCTTTTGTTGGCGTTGGCAGAGCAGGTGAGGCCATGTGCGTGACGCGACACCATGCCGGGGCCACGCGGCAACGCGAACCCCTCTGGTGGCGGGAGCCCGGGCAGGCTATCTTGCCGTTACTGGAGATGTCGGGAACCGGTTTCATACCGTGCGACTCTCCCGTTCTGTTTAATGGAAGGTGCGGCCCCGTGCAGGGGCTGCTCTCTACTCACCAGAGACCAGGCTGACAGACGTGGCATGAATGCAGACCCCGTCAGCCTCTTTTCGCGCCCTTGAGGGGCGCCGTTTTCTGTGGTTGCTCAAAGGAGCCCTGATGATTGGCATGATCGCATCTCTACTCAAACCGGGCCTGCCCGAACACCCTGACTCCTCGCAATATCAGGGAGGCCGGTTCAACAATGCCGTGACACCCCAGGCGCGAAGCCTCTGGGAAGGGGCCAGGCTCTGGTGGGACTTTCTGTTCGCCAAGCCTGAGGGCACGGTGCCGGATCGCGCCATTCCGGTACAGGTCATGACCCGGGAGGGGCTCATCGCGGCGCCGGACAACAGCGTGTGGCGCCTCGGCCACTCCACTCTGCTGCTCAAGTTGCAGGGCACGTTCTGGCTGACGGATCCCGTGTTCAGCGAGCGGGCCTCACCGGTGCAGTGGTTCGGCCCCAAGCGCTGGCATCAGCCGCCCATCACCCTGGAGGCGCTGCCTCCCATCGAGGGGGTGATCCTCTCCCATGATCACTACGACCATCTCGATCACGGGGCCATACTGGCGCTGCAGGAGAAGGTCGGCCACTTCATCACGCCCCTCGGGGTGGGGGCGCGCCTCATGGCCTGGGGAATTGCGAAGGAGAAGATCCGCGAACTGGACTGGTGGCAGCAGACCCGAGTGGGCGGTGTCACTCTGGTAGCGACCCCTGCCCAGCATTTCTCCGGCCGTGGCCTCGGGGACGGCAACCAGACCCTCTGGGCCTCCTGGGTCATTCGCGGTGAGGGGGTCAACCTCTTCTTCAGCGGTGACAGCGGCTACTTCGACGGTTTCAAGGAGATTGGCAGGCGCTACGGTCCGTTCGACGTGACCTTTCTCGAGACCGGGGCCTACGACAAGCGCTGGGAGCTGGTGCACATGCTCCCGGCGCAGACGGCGCAGGCGTTTCACGATCTCGGGGGGAAATGGCTCTATCCGGTGCACAACGGCACCTTCGATCTGGCCATGCACCGCTGGAACGACCCGCTTGAGCAGATTGCCCGACTGGCTGCCGAGCAACAGATACCTCTGACCACGCCTCTCATGGGGGAGCCTCTGGAGGTGCTGAGCCCCCATGAGGGCAGCCCCTGGTGGTGCGATTGACCTGAGTGCCCTCCAAAGACGGTGTCACCCCTCAAAGGGGCGTGCGGGAGGTTGGGGCCGGGCCCTCTGAGCGCCCCCGCTGCCTCCCCATCCTCTGCGCCGGACCCGCGACGGCCAGGCGGGGAGGGCGCACGGGAGCGCCTTGCCCGCGTTATCTTCTGCCACCAGAGTCTTGCTGATACCTCACTCGGGCTGGGCGGCAACCTGGCGCTTGAAGGGACCTGGCTTGTTGGCTTTGCGGTGTTCCGAGACCAGGATCAGCAGGCGCTGCAGGGCGATGAAGCTGAACAGCAGCAGGCCGATGATGATCTTGGTCCACCAGGAGCTGAGGGTGCCGTCGAAGTTGATGTAGGTCTGGATCAACCCTTGGATCAGCACCCCGAACAGGGAGCCGAAGACGGTGCCCACCCCGCCGCTCAGCAGAGTGCCGCCGATGACCACGGCGGCGATGGCATCGAGCTCCACCCCGACGGCGGCGAGCGGATAGCCCGCCGAGGTATAGAGCGCGAACACGATGCCCGCCAGGGTCGCCAGGGTGGTGGAGAGCAGGTAGATGCGAATGGTGGTGTGGCGCACCGAGATCCCCATCAGGGCTGCCGAGGTAGCGTTGCCGCCGATGGCGTAAACGTTGTTGCCAAAGCGGGTGCGGTTGGCGAGCAGGATGCCGAAGACCACCACCGCCAGCATGATGAGGGCCAGCAGGCTCAGGCGACCGCCCCCCGGTATCTTCCACGACAGGCTCGACAGGTAGGTGAAGGTGGGGTGATCGATGGGCAGGGACTGCTCGGAGATGAGAAAACTGGTCCCCCGCAGGAAGAACATGCCCGCCAGGGTGATGATGAAGGCGGGGATCTTCAGGGTGTCGATGAGCCAGCCCATGAGGGCGCCAAAGCCTGCCCCGAGCACCAGCACCAGAGGGATGGCCAGCACGGGGCTGACGCCCAGCTTCCCGATGAGGGTTGCCAGCAGCACGCCGGTGAAGGCGATGACGGCCCCCACCGACAGATCGATGCCCCCCGAGAGGATGACGAAGGTCATGCCCACCGCCACTATTCCCAGAAACGCGTTGTCCGTCAGGATGTTGCAGATGATGCGGGTGGACATGAAGGCTGGGAAGGAGGCCAGGCAGAGCAGATAGCCCAGCACGAAGACCATGATGGTCACCATCAGGGGGAGGTTGCGTTTAAACATGGCGAGTCCCTCGCTGGAAGAGGTGGTTGAGGGCCGGTGACTGCATGACCAGCACCGCCAGCACCACCAGGGCCTTGACGATCTGGTTCCACTGGGGTTGGTAGCCGGAGAGCAGGATCCCGGTGTTCACCCCCTGGATGATCAGTATGCCGATCAGGGAGAGGGCGAGGTTGAAGCGCCCCCCCATCAGGGAGGTGCCTCCTATCACCACCGCCAGAATGGCGTCCATCTCGAGCCAGAGCCCGGCGTTGTTGGCATCGGCACCCCGGATGTCGGCGGCGACTATCATGCCGGCGACGGCGGCCATCATGCCGCTCAACAGGTAGGTGGCGATCACCACCATGGGGGTGTTGAGCCCGGCGTTCTTGGCGGCCTTGATGTTGATCCCCACCGCTTCGATGAAGAGGCCGAGGGCGGTGCGCTTGGTCAGTAGCCAGAGCAGCAGCGCCATGCCCAGGGTGATGATGACCGGGGTGGGCAGATAGAAGAGGGAGCCGCTGCCGATCCAGGCGAGTGCGTCGTTGTTGAAGGTGATGATCTGCCCCTCGGTGATGAGCTGGGCGATGCCCCGGCCCGCCACCATGAGGATCAGGGTGGCGACGATGGGCTGGATCTTGAACACCGCCACCAGCAGGCCGTTCCACAGGCCGCACAGAAGGCCCACCCCGATGACGGCGGCGAAGATGACCGGCAGGCTGTGACCGCCGGTGGCCAGGCTGGCCATGGTGGCCCCGCTGATGGCCATGACGGCTCCCACCGACAGGTCGATGCCGCCGGTGGCGATCACCAGCGTCATGCCGAGGGAGAGCAGGGCCACCGGGGCACAGCGGTTGAGGATGTCGATGAGGCTGCCAAACAGCCGCCCATCCTGGATGTGGATGGCGAAGAAGTTGTCGGCGACCAGGGCATTGATGAGCAGCACGCACACCAGGGCGGCGCACTGGGCCGAGCCCGTGGGCCACTCTCTGCGGGCGCGCGACCCCTTGGTGAGGGGGAGGATGGATGACGTCATATCAGGCCTCACATGCAATGGCGTTCATGATGGCAGGGACGCTCAGGGCGTCCGTCGCAAGCTCTGCCACCTGTTTTCTGTCACGAAGGACGATCACCCGATCGGCATAGCCCACCAGCTCCTCGAGCTCGGAGGAGATGACCAGCAGGGCCAGCCCGTTGGCGCAGAGGGATTCGATGAGGCGGATGATCTCGGCGTGGGCCCCCACGTCGATGCCCCGGGTGGGCTCGTCCAGGATCAGGAACTGGGGTTTGGTGAGCAGCCAGCGGGCGAGCAGCACCTTTTGCTGGTTGCCCCCGGAGAGAAACTGGATGGGCTGCTCTGGTCCCGGGGTCTTGATGGCCAACTGCTCGATGAGGCGGGCGGTGATCTCGTCCTGTTCCTTGCGAGACAGGGGATGCAACCAGCCCCGCTGGGCTTGCAGGGCCAGCACCATGTTCTCCCGCACCGAGGCCGAGGCGATGATGCCGGCGCTCTTGCGATCCTCCGGGCAGAAACCAAAGCCGTTGGCGGCCGCCTGGCGTGCAGAGCGGATGGTCACCGGTTTGTCCCGCACCCGGCACTCGCCGCTGTCGCTCGGCACTATGCCGAACATCAGCTCGGCGGTCTCGGTACGACCGGACCCGAGCAGGCCGGCGAGACCCACTATCTCCCCGGGCATGACGTCGAGACTGAAGGGGGCGATGACTCCCCGCTTGCCATAGTCCCTGAACGACACCATGGGCTGGTTGCTGCGCAGTGTCTTGCCCGCCCGCTTGAGGGCATTGTCGTCCAGCTCGCGTCCCAGCATCATCTTGACCAGCTCCAGTTGTGGCAGTGCCTGGGTGTCGCGGGTGCCGACCAGCTCGCCGTTGCGCAGCACTGTGATGCGATCGCTGATGGCGTAGACCTGATCGAGAAAATGGGTGATGAAGATGAGGCTCACCCCCTGATCCCGCAGGCGCGTCATGAGGGAGAAGAGCATCTGGACTTCGCTGGCATCCAGGCTCGCGGTGGGCTCGTCCAGGATCAGGATCCTGGCGGAGAGTGACACCGCCCGGGCGATGGCCACGATCTGCTGCATGGCGACCGAATAGTGGTCGAGGGGCAGGGTGACATCCATCTCGAAGCCGTGGCTGGCCATGATGGCGCTGGCCTGCCGGGTCATGGCGCCCCGGTCGATGAAGCCGAAACGGCGGGGCTCATGGCCGATGAAGAGGTTGTCCGCCACCGACATGTTCGGCAGCAGGTTGACCTCCTGATAGACGGTGCCTATCCCCAGACGCTGGGCATGGGCGGTGTCTGTCGGGGAAATGGGGACGCCATCGAGTTCGATACGGCCGGCGTCTCGCTGATAGACACCGGTGAGGGTCTTGATCAACGTGGACTTGCCGGCCCCGTTCTCGCCGAGCAGCGCCATGATCTCTCCCCGGCGCAGGGAGAAGTCCACCTGATGCAGGGCCCGTACTCCGGGAAACGCCTTGCATATTCCGCGGGCATTCAATACGACATCGTGAGTGTTCTCTGACATGAACATTGGCTCTCCGATATAGCGCGCCATACAAGTTCAATCACTTATATGGCGCGCTATGTGACAGTCTGGCGGGGGAGCGGGATTAATAACCCATGTCTTTTTTCAGCTCGAGCTGCGCCTCGGCACTCCCGGGCTCAAACAGTTTGGACTCCGTCTTGATATGTTTGGGGGGCAGGGTGCCATCTTTCTTATAGGCCAGCAGGGCATCGAAGGCCGGTCCAGCCATATTCGGCGTGAGCTCCACCGAGGCATTGGCTTCGCCTGCGATCATCGCCTTGAAAATATCCGGCACGCCATCGATGGAGATGATCTTGATATCCTTGCCCGGTTTCAGCCCGGCCTCTTTAATGGCCTGGATGGCGCCGATGGCCATGTCATCGTTATGGGCGTAGACGGCGCAAATATTCTTGCCGCTATTTTCCGCCTTGATGAAGCTCTCCATCACCTCCTTGCCCTTGCTGCGGGTGAAGTCGCCGGACTGGGTGCGGATGATCTTGATGGTGGGCACGGCCGAGACGGTGTCGAGGAAGCCCTTCTTGCGATCCAGCGCCACGCTGGCACCCACCGTGCCCTGCAATTCCACCACGTTGCACGGTTTGCCATCCTGCTGTTTGATAAGCCACTGGGCTGCCACTTCCCCTTCGTGGACGCTGTCGGCGGCGACCCCGGTCATGAAGAGACCGTCATCTTTTACCGTGATATTGCGATCCAGCAGGAAGACCGGGATCTCGGCCTCTTTCGCCTCCTGCAATACCGGCTCCCAGCCAGTCTGTACCACGGGGGCAATAAAGATGGCATCCACCCCCTGGGCAATAAAGGAGCGAATGGCCTTGATCTGGTTCTCCTGTTTCTGCTGGGCATCGGCAATTTTCAGGATGATGCCGCGTTTTTGGGCTTCGCTCTTGGCGACCGATGTTTCTGCAGCTCGCCACCCGGATTCAGAACCAATTTGCGAGAAGCCCACGGTCATCTCTGCAGAATATGCAGTGGCCGAGAGAATAAGGGTGCTGATAATGCTCGCCAGTTTCACTTTTTTATACATATGACACTCCTTTGTGATGCATGGTGAAATAAACCGGAACACGTCAGGTTTTTATTGTACGGGTCAAGGTTATAGGCTCTTGAATTAAACGGCGGGAGGTGGCTCACAGAAAATTTTCAGCAGCACGATGCTTCATACAAACAGCAGAAGAGTTCATATATCGAGCCCTGCCTGTATTGATTTTTATGCATATTTATTTAATTAGGCAACCATTGTGTCCAGAGTGCCACCTGCTTTTTGCCCCCGGTATCGGGGGCGCAGGCACGCAGATGAGGGGCCCTCGTCAACGAAGAGGGGGATATGCCCCTGGCACAGGCGACCCCTCTGGGCGCACCGCTGCCAGCAGATAATCCACGAAGGCCCGGACCCGGGCCGAGAGGTGACGGTGCTGTGGATAGAGGGCGTAGAAGGGGCGGGATCGCCCCGCAAAGGGGGTCATCACCTCGATCAGCTTGCCTTGCAACAGCGCCTCGGCCGCCACGAAATGGTAGATCTGGAACAGACCGCCCCCAGCCACCGCCCAGCCCAGGCCCGCCAGCACATCGTCAAGCACCCGCTGTCTGCTCTGAACATGAAGGTCGACAGGGTCCCCCTGCTCGTTCACGAACTGCCAGGGGAAGGGGCGACCCGTGCTCGGGGTGATGAACTGGATCAGATCATGTTGCGACAGCATCTCCAGGGAGGTTGGCGCGGGGCGGCGGGCGGCATAATCGGGGGCGCAGAAGACCCCGAGGCTGGCATCCTCCAGCTTGCGGGCGATGATCCGCCCATCGCGCGGCTCTCCCAGCCGGATGGCCAGATCGTAACCATCCTCCACGAAGTCGATGTTCCTGTTGGAGACATTGAGCTCCAGCTCGACCTCGGGATAGGCCGCCATGAAGCCCGGCAGCAGGGGCACCAGACGGTGGTGGGCATAGACGGTGCCCACGCTGATGCGCAGCACTCCTTTGGGGCGGCGCTGGCGGCCGGTGATGGCCCGCTCGGCCTCGGCGATCTGCTCGAGCGCCTGCTGGCACTGCTCCCGATAGAGCTCCCCGTCATGGGTGAGGCGCACGCTGCGGGTGGTGCGATGGAAGAGTTTGACGCCGAGCCTGGCCTCGAGACGCTGGATGGAGCGGCTCACCGAGGCGGGCGTTACCCCCAGTACCTGAGCCGTAGCGGTAAAGCTGCCAAGTTCGGCTGCCTTGCAAAAGAGCTCTATGGTGCCGAGCTGGACGGGGTCGAAGGCACGGGACATATGTTCATCCATGTAAATAATCAAGTTCAATGGTGTGAGTTTATTCGTCCATGGGTAATCAGTAAATTGCTCATCGAGGGCGGCCCGGTGGCCGCCCGATCGATCACTGCCATCAAAAGGAAGATCACGATGAAGAACACCCTCAAGGCCGTGCTGGCCTCACTGCTGCTGGCGACCTCCGCCGCGGCCAGCGCCGCCCCGAAAGGCGAGATCCTGGTGCTGCTCTCGAGCGAGACCGAACTGCCGCTGCAAGGGGGCAAGAGCCTGACCACCGGCTTCTACCAAAATGAACTGGGGGTGCCTGCCGCCGCCCTGCTGGAGGCCGGCTATACCCTGACCCCGGTGACCCCGAGAGGGAACCGGCCCGTTGTCGACACGCACTCCGTCGATCCCCAGTACTTTGGTGGCAACCCGCAGGAGATGGTACGCATCGGCGCCGTCGTGGAGGGGTTGCTTGGCGTCGGCAAGGTGCTCTCCCTGAGGGAGGTGCTGGCATCCGGTCCCGAGCGCTATGCCGGCCTCTTCATTCCCGGTGGCCATGCGCCCCTCATCGATCTTGCCAAGGATCCCGAGGTGGGGACCCTGCTTCGCCACTTCCATGACAACCACAAACCCACGGCCGCCATCTGCCACGGCCCCATCGCGCTGCTGGCGGCGCAGGCGGATCCGGCCGGGTTCGAGCAGTCGGTCATTGCAGGCAAGGCAGACGGCGCCAGAGAGTGGATCTACGACGGTTACAGGATGACCATCTTCTCCGACAAGGAAGAGGCGGTGTTTGAAGGCTCCCTTGGGGGTGACAAGCTGCGCTACTACCCGGCGAAGGCCATGGCCCAGGCCGGCGGCAGCATGCAGTTCGTGGCACCCTGGCAGCCTGGCGTTGTGATCGATCGCGAGCTCATCACAGGCCAGAATCCCTTCTCCGACCACGCTCTGGCGAGCGCCTTCATCGCGGCGCTGGACAAACAGCAAGGGGCAGGCTGACGCGAGGAGAGGCGCAAGCTCCCCCCTTGATCAGTGCAGGCAGCCCCTATGGGCTGCCTTTTTCATGCCCCAGCCTTGGCGAGAAACGCCTTCATGGCGGGGGTGACACTGTGTTTTCGGGTGATGAAGGCGATGGTGCCTGCGCTCGCATCGCTCAAGGGATGGCAGGGCAGTTTGAAGAGCTGCTGGGCGGTGGCGGCGATGCCGGCGCTGACTACGGCGCAGCCCAGGCCGTGGCTCACCCCGTTGACCAGGTGGAACAGGGAGTCTGTCTCCAGCACCACCCGCAGGCTGATCTGCTGGCGGGCGGCGGCCTCGTCCAAGTAGCGGCGAAACTGCATGGTGGTGCTTGGCAGGATCAGGGGGAGATCTTGCAAGTCCGCCAGGGTCAGCGGCCCGGTCGGGGCGCAGTGGGCAGGCAGGGGGCCCAGCAGGGCCATGGGGTTGGGGTGGCGAAGCTGGACGTCGAGGGCCCGGCGCTGATGCTCGGTGAGCAACTCGTCAAAGCCGAGCCCGATGTCGATGCGATGCAGATCCAGCTGCTCCATCAGGGTGGCATGGGTCATCACGCAGAGGTGCAGGCCCACCTTGGGGTAGGCGTCATTGAACCCCTTGAGCAGCGGCATGATGTCGATGCTCGACTGGGGCACGACGCCGATGCGCAGCGCACCCGACAGCCCGCCCCGAAAGAGGCTGAGCTCCTGGCGCATGGCATCCTGTTCCTGAAGCATCCGCTCGGCGTGGTGCAGCACCACTTCCCCCGCCTGGGTCAGGGCCACGAACTGGCTGTTGCGCACCACCAGTTCGGTGCCAAGTGACTTCTCCAGGGCGGTGATGCTGGCCGACAGGGTCGGCTGGGTGATGAAGCAAGCCTTGGCCGCCTTGGCGAAGTGACGGTGCTGGGCCAGCTCGTAGAAATAGTGCAACTGCTTGATATTCATCGTGGTAATGGCAGCAGGCAAAGGCAATGAGCGACAAATTTAATCAATCGACATCCCGATGGCAATAGAAGTTATCTATTGGTGAATAGATTTGTTTCATTGGTTTTGGCGCGGCGGCTTATCTAAACTTGAGGCCCGAATACAGCTTATAAGCGTCTCGCATGATCCCTTTCAATTCACGGTTGCCCAGTCTGGATGAGCTGGTGGAGGAGGTGGCCGTGTCCGTCAACATCAACGGCATCAACCATGCCGTCATGATGGCCACCCCGGACGATCTCGACGATTTCGCCATCGGTTTTCTGTTTGGCGAGGGGATCATCGGGGGCAACCACGATGTACACGATATCCAGAGCACCCCGTCCGAGCAGGGCATCGTGCTCGATGTCACCATCGCCAACCGCTGTCTGGCTATGCTTGGCCAGCGCAAGCGCCGCCTGGCCGGTGCCAGCGGCTGTGGCATCTGCGGCGTGGAGGCCATCGAACATGCGTTGCCCGTGCTCACCCCGCTGACCCCGGGCGCCCCCTTCGACACCGCCTCTTTGCAGGATCTGCGGGAGCGCATCGTCCCCTGGCAGAGCAAGGCCCGCCAGAGCGGCGCCCTTCATGCCGCCCTGGCGCTGGATGATCGCGGCGAGATCCTGGCCTGCCGGGAGGACATAGGGCGGCACAACGCCCTGGACAAGCTCATCGGCATGCAGCTGCGCCAGCCGGTGCAGGCCGCCACCCTGGTCATCACCAGCCGCTGCGGCAGCGAACTCATTCACAAGGCGGTGCAATTTGGCGCCGCCCACCTCATCAGCCTTGCTTCCCCCAGCCAGCTCGCGGTGCGACTGGCCCTGAAGTACAACCTGACCCTGATCCATGTGCCCCGATCCGATGCCCCGGTCTGCTATGCCAGCCCCCGCGCCCTGGATCACGTTGGAGACTCCCATGTCCAGTCATATTGAGAAACCGGCCAAGGCCGGCGGCTTTTCCTCCCTGCAGTCCACCTTCAAGCAGGTGCTGCGCAGCCAGAAGACCCGCCAGAACATCAAGAACCTGCTGCGGGTCAACCAGACCGACGGCTTTGACTGTCCCGGCTGCGCCTGGGGTGACAACAAGCAGGGGGCCTTCCAGTTTTGCGAGAACGGCGCCAAGGCGGTGGCCTGGGAATCCACCGGCAAGACGGTGGGGGCCGATTTCTTCGCCGAGCATTCGGTGCGTCGCCTCGCCACCCAGAGCGACTACTGGCTCGAATACCAGGGGCGACTGACCGAGCCCCTGCGCTACAACCCGGCCACCGATCACTACGAGCCGGTTAGCTGGGATCAGGCGTTTGCCCTCATCGCCGACAAACTCAAGAGCCTGGCCAGCCCCGACGAGGTGGAGTTCTACACCTCGGGACGCGCCAGCAACGAAGCCTCCTACCTCTATCAGCTGTTTGGCCGCCTCTATGGCACCAACAACTTCCCCGACTGCTCCAACATGTGCCACGAGGCGAGCGGGGTGGGGCTCATCCAGTCCGTCGGGGTGGGCAAGGGCACCGTGGTGCTCGATGATTTCGACGCCGCCAAAGCCATCTTCGTCTTTGGCCAGAACCCGGGCACCAACCACCCGCGCATGATGAACGCCCTGCGCAAGGCGGCGCGCCAGGGGTGCCAGATCGTCACCTTCAACAACCTCAAAGAGGTGGCCCTCGAGCGCTTCGCAAGCCCCCAGAGCCCGGCGGAGCTACTGACCCCGGCGGCCACCACCATCAGCCACCAGTACCTCACGCCAAAGCTGGGCGGTGACATGGCGGCCATTCGCGGCATGGCGAAATACATCCTGGAAGAGGAGGGGGGGCGCATCGATCTCGCCTTTATCGAGCAGCACACTGCGCACTTTGACGACTACCTGGCCCAGGTGAAGGCTACGGAGTGGACGCAAATCGAGGCGCAATCCGGCCTCGGTCGGGAGGCGATCACCCGGGCGGCGCAGATCTTCGCAAGCAGCGAGAGCGTGATCAGCTGCTGGGCCATGGGGATCACCCAGCACAAGCATTCGGTCGACACCATTCGCGAAATCGTCAACCTGCACCTGATGTGCGGCCAGATTGGCAAGCCGGGGGCCGGACTTTGTCCGGTGCGCGGTCACAGCAACGTGCAGGGCAACCGCACCATGGGGATCAACGAGAAACCCAATGCCGCCTTCCTCGATCGCCTGGAGCGCCGCTTCCCGGTGGGCTTCAAGCGCACGCCGGGGCACAACGTCTACGAGGCCCTTAAAGCCCTTCATGGCGGCAAGAGCAAGGTGCTCATCTGCCTTGGGGGCAACCTGGCAGCCGCCGCGCCGGATACCGAGTTCACCTATGAAGCGATGCGAAGGAGCGAGCTCAACGTGCAGATCAGCACCAAGCTCAACCGCAGCCACCTCATGGTGTCAAAAGATGCCCTGATCCTCCCCTGCCTGGGCCGTACCGAGCTCGATCAGCAGCGCTCCGGGGTGCAGAAGATCACCGTGGAGGACACCTTCAGCATGGTGCACGCCTCCACCGGGATGAACGAGCCGGTCTCGCCGCTCTGTCTCTCCGAGATAGACATCGTGGCTCGCATGGCCGAGGCAACGCTTGGCAGCGATCGGGTGGACTGGCTGGCGCTGCGGGATGACTACGGGCTGCTGCGGGATCTCATCGAGGAGACCATCGCGGGCTTTGGCGACTTCAACCGCCGCATCGAGGAGCCCTGCGGTTTCCATCTGGAGAACAGCGCCGCCCTGCTGCGCTGGAACACCGCGAGCGGGCGCGCCGAATTCAGGGCGAGCCGTTTGCCGGACTCCATCCTGCCCGAGTGCACCAGCCACGCAGAGCAGATGGTGGACCAGCCCGTGCTGCTGCTTCAGAGCCTGCGCTCCCACGATCAGTACAACACCACCATCTATGGCATGGATGACCGCTATCGCGGCATCAAGGGGCGACGCAACGTGGTCTTCATGAACGAGGAGGATGCCAGGAGGCTGGGGCTCGCCGAGGAGCAGCGGGTGGACATGAGTGCGGTGTGCAACGACGGGCGCGAGCGGGTGGTGCGGGGCTTTAGCGTCATCTTCTACGAGATCCCGAAAGGCAACATCGCCGCCTACTACCCGGAGACCAACCCCCTGGTGGCCATCGAGAGCATAGGGGAGGGCTCTTTCACCCCCACCTCCAAATCGGTGCCCGTGCTGGTGACCCCGAGCGCCGCCTCGGTCGAGAGCCTGGCCGTCACGCTCTGATTCCTCATATGGATACCGTCCGACCCCTGCCATGGCAGGGGTTTTTTTATGGACAGGCGGTGCCCGGCAAAGCCTGGGCCGATCAGCCCAGGGCCACCACCACGCAGTTTCGGCCCTGGCTCTTGGCATCATAGAGCGCCTTGTCCGCCTCCTTGAGCACGGCGGCGATGCTGGTGGCATCCGCTCCCCAGTGGGCGACGCCGAGGGAGATGGTGATGTGGCCAGCTACCTCCATGTCGTGGCTCGCCACCCGGGTACGCAGGCGCTCGGCGATCTTCTGCGCCTGTGCAAGGGAGACCCCGGGCAGCAGCAGCAGGAACTCTTCGCCGCCGCTTCGACACAAGGCGGCATCAGAACGCAGATCCTGCTGCATCAGGGTGGCGAGGGAGACGATGACGGCATCCCCCACGTCGTGACCGAAGCGGTCGTTGATGGCCTTGAAGTGATCGATGTCCAGGGCAATCACCGTCAGGGGCTGACGTTCGGCCTCGTACTCGTCCAGCATCTGCTGCATGGCCCGGCGGTTGAACAGGCCCGTCATGGGGTCGGTGTGGCTGTCGGTGTGCAGCTTGTCGATCTTGGTGTTGAGCAGCCCCAGCCCCTTGAGGATGGCCTGCTTCAACTGGGCCGCTTCGAAATACCAGGCGCGGATCCCCGAGATGCTGGTGGCGGCCCCCTGCTGATCCATGAGTCCGGCCCGGTTGGCCAGTTGTCGCAGGGGTCTGGCGATGATGGTGGCCGAGAGCCAGATGACGAAGAGAATGAAGAGGGTGACCGGGATCATCCCCTTGAGGATCTCCAGCATCTGTTCATCCAGGCCGGCCAGGGTGGCGCTGCGGGGGCGCTGGGCCACTATCCCCCAGCCTGCGTCCGCCACCGGGGCAAAGCCTGCCAGCATCTCGCTGCCCCGGGAGTTGAGCACGCTTTGCGCGCCATCCTGCCCCTTGAGTACCGCATCCACCACCCGGTTCTTGCCAATCTTCTGGCCGAGGCGCTCCGGGTTCGGGTGGTAGATGAGGGTGCGCTGGCGGTCCACCACATAAAGATAGGAACCATCCTGGTAGTAGTGCTGCCCCAGCAGGCTGGAGAGCACGCTGGCGGACTCCAGATAGATGGTGCCGGCGACATAGCCGAGGTAGCGCTTGTCTGCCGAGAAGATGGGGTGGGAGAGGCTGATGAGGTAGTTGCCAGTGAGGGAGACCAGGGGATCCGCGATGAGGGGCTGCTGGCTTGCCAGGGTCCGGCTCGCATTGGCCGAGGTGAGCTTGACCCCTTTCACATGCAACGCCTCGGGAGAGACGGCGACGATGACGGAATCGGTGTTCACGATGGCCACCGAGTTGAAGGTGTTGGTCTGCTGGCGCAACTGGCCTGCCACCTCCTCGAGTCCATGGAGGTCGTTGCCCTGCAGCAAGGGGGCGAGCCGGGCCGCGCCATAGGCCAGCTGTCCCTGGGCCGAGCGCAGCATGGTCTCGGTGGAGGCGGCGAGCTTGGTGGCATAGACCCGGTTTGCCTCCAGGGTGCTGTCGATGAGCAGTTGTCTTTGTGCCTGATAGATGGCGTAAAAGCTGTTGCCAAAGGTAGCCAGCACGCCGATGACGGCCAGCGCAAGGATGAGGCGATGCAGATCAAACCTCAGCAGCCAGTGAGAGTGCATGAACGAAACGGATCCTTGTCGTGGCGTCGGGGCAGTGCGGCAATTTTAAGGGGGGTGACCGCCCAATGCCATCGTTAATGTGATTCTCGAATGGTTCCCTTTCATGGCGTGTCCCGGGCGGCAGCCCCGTCCCCTGTCGTCATGAGGCCGGTGAGGGCGGGATCCGCCAGCTCCGCCACCGTCTGCCAGAAGGGGGCGACGAGGGGATTGTCGTTGCCCGGCGGGCGAATGAGCCCGATGATCCAGCTCGCGTCGGCCTCCCCGAGGGGCAGGGTCAGCACATCGGGATGCTCAATGGTGGTGGAGGAGGGGACCAGGGTCCAGGCGATGCCGGCCGCCGCGGTGGCGATGCCGGCGGCGAAGTCGTTCACATACTGGATGTCCTGAAAGCGCAGGCCGCTCTGGGCGAGGTAATGGATGAACTGATCGTAAAAAGAGGGGGCCTTGTCCCGGCGCAGGATGGCGAGCGGTTTCTCCTGCAGATCGGCGAGCCCCGCCACCCCCTGATAGCCTGCGGGCAGCACGGCGACGAAATGGGCGCGCACCACGGGCAGCACCGGCCAGCCCTTGGGGGCGGGCAGGCGGCAGAAGCCGAGATCCAGCCGGCCCTCCGCCAGCGCCAGCAACTGGTGATGGGTGGAGAGATCGTTGAGCTCGATGGCGACCCCGGGGCGGCTGGCCCGAAAGCGGGCGATGGCGGCGGGCACCAGCAGCTTGGTGGCGACCCCGAAGCCGATGCGCAGGGTACCCGCGTGGCCCGCCAGCACGTCGCGGGCGCTGCGGGCGAGCTGTTCGCTCTGGGCCACCAGGGTGCAGGCGTCGGCGTAGAGGGCGCGCCCGAGCACCGTCAGCCGGGTGCTGCCGGCGTTGCGCTCGAACAGCTCGCCGCCAAGGTCCGTCTCCAGCCGGCGGATCTGCTTGCTCAGGGCCGACTGGGTGACGTGCTGGCGCGCCGCCGCCTGACCAAAGTGCAATACCTCCCCCAGGGTGACGAAGGCTTTCAGATCTCTCAACTCCATGGTGCCTCGCTTTATTCCAGATGGGAATGATAGGTGGCCATATTTGTCATTGGACGGAATTCTAGAAGTGTTGGATGCTGGTGCCAACTCATTTCGGACCCCTGTACGGGGTCGACGTATCACGGGATGGCCCCCGCCATCCGCGCAGAAGGAGCAACACCAGATGCATCATCACAAGTTCAACGACTTCCCGAACGGCTTCCTCTGGGGCGCCGCCTCCGCCGCCTATCAGGTGGAAGGGGCCTGGAACGAGGAGGGCAAGGGCCCCTCGGTATGGGACAGCTTCACCAAGCTGCCGGGCAAGACCTTTGACGGGAGCAACGGAGACGTGGCGGTGGATCACTACCACAGGGTGGAAGAGGACGTGGCGCTGATGGCCGAGATGGGGCTCAAGGCCTATCGCTTCTCGGTGAGCTGGCCGCGCATCTACCCGACGGGGCGTGGCGAGGTGAACGAGGCGGGGCTCGCCTTCTACGACAGGCTCATCGATGCCCTGCTGGCCCACGGCATCGAGCCGGTGCTGACCCTCTATCACTGGGATCTCCCCCAGGCCCTGCAGGATGAGTACGGCGGCTGGGAAGACAGGCGCATCATCGACGACTTCGAGCGCTACTGCGTGACCCTCTATCAGCGCTTCGCCAGCAAGGTGAAGTACTGGGTGTCGCTCAACGAGCAGAACTACAACCTGACCAACGCCTACCAGCTTGGCACCCATCCTCCCGCCGTGCAGGACAGGAAGCGTTTCTTCGCCGCCAACCACATCGCGTTTCTCGCCAATGCCCGGGTCATCAAGGCGTTTCGCCAGCACGTGCCAAACGGCCTGATCGGGCCGAGCTTTGCGTACTCCCCCGCCTATCCGGCCTCCTGCGCCCCGAGCGACATGCTGGCGTTCGAGAATGCCGAGGAGTTCACCAACCTCTGGTGGCTGGATGCCTACTGCTTCGGCCGTTACCCCCAGGCGGCGCTCGCCTATCTGCGGGAGACCGGCGAGGCGCCGGAGATCCTGCCGGGCGATCTCGAGCTCTTGCGCGAAGGCACCCCCGACTACATCGGGGTCAACTACTACTACACCCTGACCTTCACCGACAACCCCCTCGGCGGCCAGACGATGCAGCGCATCAACACCACGGGCAAGAAGGGCACTACGCCCTCCAGCGGCATTCCCGGCCTCTACAAGACGGCCCCCAATCCGCACCTTGAGACCAGCAACTGGGACTGGGCCATCGATCCCACCGGGATGCGCATCGCCCTGCGCCGGCTCTCCTCCCGCTACGCCCTGCCGCTGATGATCACCGAGAACGGCCTGGGGGAGTTCGACAAGCTGGAAGCCGGGGACAAGGTGAACGACGACTACCGTATCGCCTATCTGCACAGCCACCTCAAGGCGTGCCGGGAGGCGATGCAGGACGGGGTCGAGCTGATTGGATATTGCGCCTGGTCCTTCACCGACATCCTGAGCTGGCTCAACGGCTACCAGAAGCGCTACGGCTTTGTCTACGTGGACAGGGACGAGCAGGGAGGATCTCTTCGTCGCATCAAGAAAGAGAGCTTCCACTGGTACAGCCAGGTCATTGCAAGCGGTGGCAAGACCCTGTAACGGGCCCGGTGCGCCGCACCTCGTCTGCCCAATGCCGGAAGGCCCCCTCATCGGAGGGGGCCTTCCTTGTTTGTGCAGCTGACAACCATGACCGCCTAGATAAACATGCCGCCCGAGGCTTCGATGCGCTGGGCGGTGATCCAGCGGCAGTCATCGGAGAGCAGGGCGGCGATGGCGCCACCGATGTCGTCGGGCTGACCCACCCGGCCAAGGGCGGTCTGGCTCGCGAGAAAGTCGTTGACTCCCTTGTTGTCGCGCACCACGCCGCCGCCAAAATCGGTCTCGATGGCGCCGGGGGCCAGCACGTTGACCGCGATGCCCCTGGGGCCCAGCTCCTTGGCCAGATACTGGGTGAGCACCTCGACGCCCCCCTTCATGGCGGCGTAGGCGGCATAACCCGGCATGGCGAAGCGGGTGAGGCCGGTGGAGAGGTTGAGGATGCGACCGCCATCTGCCAGGAGGGGCAGGAGCGCCTGGGTCAGGAAGAAGGTCCCCTTGAGGTGGATGTTGAGCAGGGTGTCGAACTGCTGCTCCGTGGTCTGCTCGAAGCTGGCATGAATGCCGATCCCGGCGTTGTTGACCAGGAAGTTGAAATGGGTGCGCTGCCACTCCCGGGCGAGCAGTTGCGTCACCTCCTCTGCAAAGGCCGCGAAGGTGGCGCTCTCGCCCACGTCCAGTGTAAGGGCATGGGCCCGAACGCCGAGGGCGCGGGCCTGGGTCACCACCGCCTCCGCCTCTGCGGCCTGGCTGCGATAGGTGATGATGAGGTCGACGCCTTTGGCGGCGAGGGCCAGGGCCCCGTGCTTGCCAAGGCCGCGGCTGGCCCCGGTGATGAGGGCGATGGGTCTGGTCATGGTATGACTCCTGTCAGGGTGGCGGACACAGGCTCGATACGAGCCGACCAGATCACTGTATTGTTCCTTTTAAACTGGATAAATAGCGTGATAATAGAATCACTGTTCCGTTTATCGAGACAATCAGGCCATGGATCAACTGGATGCGATGAGAGCCTTCGTGCGGGTTGCCGAGCTGGAGAGTTTTACCCGCTGCGCCGAGCAGACGGGCATCCCCAAGGCGACCCTCTCTGCCGCCATCCGCCGGCTGGAGGAGCGCATGGGGACCCGGCTCCTGCTGCGTACCACGCGGCGGGTGCAGCTCACCACGGACGGCCAGCTCTGCTATGCCAGATGCCGGGAGCTTTTGGCGGACATGGAGGAGTTTGACGGCCTGTTTCGCCAGGGGGGGCAGATCTCGGGACAACTGCGGGTCGACATGCCAAGCCGGATGGCCCGCCACCTGGTGATCCCGGCCCTGCCGGACTTTCTGGCGCAGCATCCCGCCCTGCAACTGATGCTGAGCAGCACGGACAGGCGGGTGGATCTGGTGCGCGAGGGGTTTGACTGCGTGGTGAGGGTCGGGGCGCTTGAGCCCTCCAGCCTGGTGGCCAGGCCCCTTGGTCACTATCGCCAGATCAACTGTGCCAGCGCAGGCTACCTGGCTCGCCACGGGGTGCCCCGCACCCTTGGGGATCTGGCGGGCCACCGGCTGGTGCACTATGGTCCCGGGTTTGGTGCCGGGCAGGGGCGCAGCGAGCCCGGCTTTGAATACCTGGCAGAAGATGGCCGCCGCGCCCTGCTGCCCATGGCGGGGGCCCTCATGGTCAATGACAGCGAGACCTACCTGGCGGCGGCGCTGGCGGGGCTTGGTATCATCCAGATGCCGCGGGTGGGGGTCGAATCCCTGCTCGCGGGGGGCGAGCTGGTGAGCATCCTGCCCCAGTGGCAGCCGCCGCCGCTCCCCATCCACGCCCTCTATGCCCATCGCCGCCAACTGGCCCCCAGGGTCCAGCTCTTCATCCACTGGCTGGCGGGGTTGCTCGCCGCCCATCTCGGGGGCGCCTCAGAGGCGGCTGCGCCTTGAGCGAAACTCGCGGGGCGAGAGGGCAAACGCCTCACGAAAGAAGCGGGTAAAGCTGCTCTGGCGGGCAAAACCCAGGCGCTCACCCACTGTCTGCAGGGGGAGGGCGGGATCCTGCAACAGGCGGCAGGCCTCCTCCCGGCGTACCCGCTCCAGCAGGCCCGAGAAGTGGCACCCTTCCTCCCGCAGATGGCGGTTGAGGGTCCAGCGGGTCAGCTTGAGGTGCTCGCACACCCCATCGAGCAGAGAGGAGGCCTCGGCGCTCTCTTGCCACAGCTGCTGGCGGATGAGTGCCATCACCCTGTCCCGGTAGCGGCTGCTTGGGCGAAGCTGGGCCATCTGCCGGTCGAGCTCCCCGAGCAGCAGGGGTTGCAGGGGCAGGTTGCACTGCCCGTGGGCGAGATCGAGCAAGGCGGCGGGAAAGCGCAGCTCGAAGGCTGCCCCCTGCTGCAACCGCCCTTCCAGCCAGCCTGCCAGCTCACGCCACAGCCTGGGGCGTACCGGGGTGGGCAGCACCAGCAGCCCCTGGCCCGGGTGGTAGAACTGGAGCAGGGCATAGAGGTGGCAGAGGTTGGCCAGGCTGCTCAGGGCGATGACGTCCGGGTGATCGGACTCCGAGTGGTAGCTGATCCTGGCCTGCCCCGCTTCTTCTTGCAGGCGGATCTCGTCGCTCTCGCCGATAAGGGGGCGGTAGGCGAGGAAGAAGTGCAGGGCCTGGCGAAGGGTGGCGGCGTTGCAGCACAGGCTCGCCAGCGACATGAAGTCGGCAAAGAGGCCGGGGAGGGCGGGAGGCGTCCAGTCGAGGGCCAGATCCACGTGGGGGGCTGCCCCGGCCAGCAGCCGGAAGTGGCGCCCGGTGTCGAGCCGCCCCTGGGGGATCAGCAGCTCTTCGTGAGCGATGCCGCAGGGGTGCAGGAGGGCAGCAGGATCCCGCCCGCGGGCCTGCCAGTGGTTGAGGCAGTGCAGGGCAATCCGGTTGGAGACGGTCTTCACGGCAAAAATCCTTGTCAGCGGTGGCCCACCATCATCGACCAACGGCGGCGGATTGCCGTGAGCCAGCGCCGCTTTCATGTTTCAGATTTGTAACCAAGGGTAACCCTGCAACCCTTTTCACACTTTTCAATCCTGCTCCCAACCGGCAACTTCCTGCACCCGACGGGCAAGTGAGGCGGGCCGCTTTTGCATAGAGTGGCGACTCCTACACACACAAGGAAGATAACAACAATGAAACACCACTCGCTCTCCCGAACCCGTGTCGCCCTCGCCATCGGGGCCCTGCTGCTGGCAGGGTGCAACGACAACGATTCCACCCCCAAGCCCGAGCAGCCCGTTCTGGGCCACCGCACCGTCACCCTCATCGAGCAGGACGGCCTGCAATTCAAGGATCTCGATGGCAGCGGCACCCTGACCCCCTACGAGGACTGGCGCCTCGGCGCCGCCGAGCGAGCCCGGGATCTGGTGGGCAGGCTCACCCTGGCCCAGAAGGCAGGGCTGATGATGCACGGCACCCTGGTGCTGGACGGGGCGGGGCGGGTGAACCTCGCGGCCATGGACAAGATGCTGCGCGAGGACGGGGTCAACACCTTCATCACCCGCATGGCCGGTGATCCGGCGGCCATCGCCGCGGACAACAACACCCTGCAGGCCCTGCTGGAAGGGGTGGGATTCGGCATCCCCATGACGGTGAGCACGGATCCCCGCAACCACTTCACCCATGATCCCAACGCCACCAGCATCGGTGCCGGGGCCTTCTCCCAGTGGCCCGAAACCCTGGGGCTGGCCGCCATCGGCGATGCCGCCCTGGTGCAGCGCTTTGGCGACATCGCCCGTCAGGAGTACCGGGCCGTCGGCATCCACGAGGCCCTCTCGCCCCAGGCGGATCTCGCGACCGAGCCGCGCTGGGGCCGCATCAACGGCACCTTCGGGGAAGACAACCTGCTCGCCAAGTCCCTGGTCAAAGCCTACATCGAGGGCTTCCAGCAGGGGAGCGAGGGGATAGGCAAGGAGAGCGTGGTCACCGTGGTCAAGCACTTCGCCGGGGCCGGTCCCCAGAAGGACGGGCTGGATGCCCACAACCCCTGGGGCAAGGAGCAGGTCTACCCCGGCGGTCAGTTTGCCTACCATCTGGTGCCCTTCGAGGGTGCCTTCGAGGCCAGGGTGGCCGCCGTGATGCCCTATTACGCCATGCCCCTGGGCCTGACCCAGGATGGGCAGCCCGTCGAGGAGGTGGGGTTTGGCTTCAACCGCCAGATCATCACGGATCTGTTGCGGGGCCACTTCAAGTTTGACGGCGTGGTGCTGAGCGACTGGGGCATCGTCAATGACTGTGACAGCCGCTGCGAGCAGGGGCTGACCCAGGATGAAGTCAATGCCGGGGTGAGCCCCTGGACCGTGCCCTTTGGCATGTCCTGGGGTGTGGAGAAGCTCACCAAGGCCGAACGTTATGCCAAGGCCATCGACGCCGGGGTGGATCAGTTCGGTGGCGTGGAAGATCCGGCGCCCCTGCTGGCGGCGGTGCAGAGCGGTCTGGTGACCGAGGCGGCCATCACCACCTCGGCCGAGCGGATCCTGGCCCAGAAGTTTGCCCTCGGGCTCTTCGAGAATCCCTATGTGGATGCCGAGGCCGCGGTGGCCCTGGTGGGCAAGGCCGAGTTCCAGCAGGAAGCCCAGGCCGCCCAGGCGGCGTCTCACGTGCTGCTGAAGAATGAGGGGGCCCTGCTGCCGCTGAAGGCGGACGGCAAGCGGGTCTATCTGCACAATGTCAACGCCGAGGTGGCCAGGGCCAACGGCTATACGGTGGTGACGAACCTGGCCGACGCGGAGCTTGCCATCGTGCGGGTCAACGCCCCGGGCGAGCAGGATCCCCGCTTCCCGTTTGGCAGCATCCACTTCGGTCAGCTCGGTTTTGCCAGCAATGACCAGGTGGTGCAGGAGACGGCCCATGAAGGGGTCTACCGCGGCGCGGATGACTATGCCGCCATCCAGGCCATCGAGCAGGCCGGGGTGCCCCTGGTGCTCTCCGTCTATCTGGACAGGCCCGCCATCCTGACCGAGGTCGCCCCGGCGGCCCGGGTGCTGCTCGTCAACTTCGGCGCCCTGGATCAGGCCCTGTTCGATGTCATGAGCGGCACCCAGAAGGCACGCGGCAAGCTCCCCTTCGAGCTGCCCTCGAGCTGGCAGGCGGTGCTGGCCCAGTCCCCGGACGTGGCCAAGGACTCACAAAGCCCGCTCTATCCCTACGGGGTCGGTCTGGCCTATTGACGGACAGGGATGTTCTGTCTCTCATCAAGGCGCCTTCGGGCGCCTTTTCCATTGCCCCCATCGACAATCCCGGTTTGGCGCAAGGGGTTGGCTTGGGCATAATGGCGCCCCGGCAACGGGTGCGGTGGCCAGTGTGGCAGGCACCCGGTCACAGTGCACAGGAGATGAGATGAAATTTATCGGAGCCCACGTCAGTGCGGCGGGCGGGGTGGAAAACACCATCGCCCGGGCCAAAGCCATCGGGGCCAACGCCTTCGCCCTGTTTACCAAGAACCAGCGCCAGTGGCAGGCGGCGCCCCTCTCCGAGGCCAGTATTCGTGCCTTCAAGGCCGCCTGCGAGAAGGAGGGCTTTCGTCCTGAGCAGATCCTGCCCCACGACAGCTACCTCATCAACCTGGGTCATCCCGACCCCGACGCCCTCGCCAAGTCCCGGGATGCGTTTCTGGACGAGATGAAGCGCTGCGAGCAACTGGGGCTGTGCTACCTGAACTTCCACCCGGGCAGCCATCTCAAGCAGATCCCCGAGGCGGTGAGCCTCAAGCTCGTTAGCGAGTCCATCAACTGGGCGCTGGAGCGCAGCGAAGGGGTGACGGCGGTGATCGAGAATACCGCCGGCCAGGGTACCAACCTCGGCTGGTCGTTCGAGCATCTGGCCACCCTCATCGACGGGGTAGAGGACAAGAGTCGGGTCGGCGTCTGCTTTGACACCTGCCACGCCTTCGCCGCCGGTTACGATCTGCGTACCCCCGAGGGGTGCGAGGCGGTGTTTGCCGACTTCGACCGCATCGTGGGATTCCAGTACCTCAAGGGGATGCATATCAACGGCGCCAAGTGTACCTTCGGTAGTCGGGTCGACCGTCACCACAGCCTGCGGGAGGGCAACCTCGGCGAGGCGGTGTTCCACCACATCATGAACGACGACCGTTTCGACGGCATCCCGCTTATCCTCGAGACCATCGACGAGTCCATCTGGGGCGAGGAGATAAGCTGGCTGCGCAGCCTGGCCGGGAGCCCGCGCCCGGCGTGATGCCGGGGTCCACCATTGGGTAGCAAGGAGAGACGATGCACGACGAGACAAGGGCGCCCCTGCGCTTTGGCATTGCCGGGGCGGGGGCTATCGCCCGGCGTTTTTGCCGCGATGTGAACGGGCACGCCAGGGGAGCCGAGGTGGTGGCCATCGCCGCCCGGGACCAGGGACGGGCGGACGAGTTCGCCCGGGATCTGGGGCTGCCCCACGCCTATGGCAGCTATGAGGCCCTGGCCGTCAGCCCCGAGGTGGAGGCCGTCTATGTGGCGGTCATCCACCCGGAGCACGCGGGCCTGGTGAGGCAGATGCTGCTGGCGGGCAAGCACGTACTGGTGGAGAAACCGGCGGTGACCCGGGTAGCGGATTGGGACGCCCTGGTGGCGCTCGCCCACGCACGGGGCCTGCTGCTGCTCGAGGCCATGAAGGTGATGTGCTTCCCCGCCATGCGCGCCCTGTTGCAGCGCCTGCCCCTGTTGCCGCCGCCGCGCGAGCTGCGGGCGGCGTTCGGTTCGACCCAGCCCAGGGTGGGCAAGCTGTTCGATCCGGCGCTGGATGGCGGCGCCGCCTGGGACGTGGGGGTCTATCCCCTCTGGCTCCATGCCGCCCTCTGCCATCGGCTGGGGCTGGGCTGCCCCGCCCCCGAGGTGACGCTGACGCGGGCTCCGGGGGAGGTGGATCTCGCCGCCAGCTTCACGTTCGATGAGCCGTTTCGGGCCGAACTCGGGGCCTCCATCATCGAGGATCTCGAGCGGGAAGCGTCCTTGTCCGGGGAGGGGTGGTGCCTGGTCATCGAGGGCAAGTGGTGGAATCCCCAGCACATTCGCTGGCAAGGGGGGCCTGCTCCCGTCATCTGGCCGGCGGACATCTACCTGCCGGTGGAGGGGGGCGGCATGCAGCACGAGGCGGATCACTTCGCCGATTGCCTGCGCCACCGGCTGCTGGACTCCCCCTGGGTGCCCCAGGCCGTGACCCGGCAGGTGCTCGGCTGGATTGAAGGGGGACTCGCCGGCTGAGGCCGGAGAAGGGCGGAGGGCAGAAGTGTTCATTGCTTGAACGACAAGGGCGCCAACGGCGCCCTTGTCGCATCCGAAGGGTTTCTCACGCCAGGGTCTGGGCGCGGCAGAAGGCCAGGAAGCGGCGCAGGGCGACGGAGTGGAACTTCTGCTTGTGCCAGACGAGGGAGAGCTGGCGGGGGAAGCGGCGACTCGGGGTGAGGGCCACCAGGCGCCCCTGTGCCAGCCGGTCCGCCACCGCGAGGCGGGAGATGAAGGAGATGCCGAGCCCCTTCTCCACCGCCAGCATCACCGCCTCCAGGGTATTGAGCTCTATCCCCGCCTGCCAGCGGGGCAGGTGGGGCTGGAGCTGCTGCTCGAACTGCTCGCGGCTGCCGGATTGCGCCTCGCGCAGCACCCAGGTTTCCCCGGCAAGTCGGCGCAGGGGCAGCTCGAGCTGATCCGCCAGGGGGTGACCGGGGGCGGCGATGATGAGCATCTCGTCCTCCAGCCAGGGTTCGCTCACCAGGTCCGGGTGGTGGTTCTCCCCCTCGATGAGGGCGAGATCCAGCTCGAAGTGGGCGAGGGCATGGCACAGGAGGTGGGTGTTGGCGATGGTTACCCTGGGGGCGGCCCCCAGCTCCTGGGCCCCCTCCGCCAGCAGGGCGGGCAGCAGGTAGTTGCCGATGGTCTGGCTGGCCCCGAGGTGCAGCTGGCCGCTCGGCTCGGCATCGGGGCTGAAGAGCTGCTCTATCTCCTGCATTCGGGTCAGCAGCTCCTCGGCGGCCGGTTGCAGCAGGCGCCCCTCGCTGTTGAGCTGGAGCCTCGGGTGCACCCGGTCGAACAGGGGCGTGGCGAGCTGGCGCTCCAGCTCCTGCAGCGACTGGGAGACGGCCCCCTTGCTCAGGCAGAGTTCATTGGCGGCGCCCCCCAGGTTGCCGTGGCGGGCAATGGTGGCAAACACCTTGAGTTGTTGCAGGGTGAGCTTCATATCGTTTGATTTTCCTAAACGCTAAGTTCAATTCATTTAGATATCGTAAACGATAGACCCCCTTTATCCTATGCCCATCGTCATCATCAAGAGGGTATTCGCCATGATCGCAAGAACCCGCCGCTCCCTGGCCGCCGCCCCGACCCCCATGGCCGGTCTGGCACTCGGGATCGCCAGCCTCGGCTGGTGCTGGGAAAATGCCGGTCAGTTCGATGGCCGTCTGCAACTGCTAGGGGCCGCCATCGCCGCCGTGCTGCTCCTCGTCCTGACCTTCAAGTTTCTGATCCACCCGCGCCTGCTGTGGCAGGATCTCGCCCATCCCGTGGTGGGCAGCGTGGTGCCCACCTACGCCATGGGGACCATGGTGGTCTCCAAGGCGGTCGGCCTGCTCGCCCCGACCCTGGGGCAGGGGCTCTGGCTGTTTGCGGTCATCGTCCACCTCGTCTTCCTCGCCACCTTCGTCTGGCACAGGGCCAAAGCGTTTGAAATCCATCACATGGTGCCGAGCTGGTTTGTGCCGCCGGTGGGGATCATCGTGGCTGACGTGGCCTACCCGGGCGGTCCCTTCGCATCCCTGGCCACCGGCCTGCTCTGGTTCGGCATGGCCTGTTACGGCCTGATGCTGCCGCTGATGCTCTATCGCCTCATCTTCAGCCACGAGGTGCCGGATGCCGCCAAGCCCACCATCGCCATCCTGGCCGCCCCGGCGAGCCTGTCGCTGGCCGGCTACCTCACCGTGAGCCAGGATCCCTCCCTGCTGCTGGTGGCGGTGCTGCTCGGGATCGCCGTGCTGATGACCGGCATCATCTACCTGGCCTTCATCAAGCTGCTGCGCCTGCCGTTCTCGCCGGGTTACGCCGCTTTCACCTTCCCCCTGGTGATCGGGGCCACCGCCCTGTTCAAGGTGAGTCACCTGCTGTCGCAGTGGCCACAGGCGGCCCGCTATGCCGAGCAGCTCCATCAGCTGGCCTATCTGGAGCTGGGGGTGGCCACCCTGGTGGTGGGTTACGTGGCCCTGCGTTATCTGATGTTCTTCCTGCCGGCCGTGCAGGATGACCTGCCGGGGCAGCCCGCACGCCGCTAGGCACAAGGTTTTCTTACCCCCTCGTCATCGACCCCGCCCGTGCGGGGTCTGCCGTTCGTGATGCAGTGACACAGAGAGGAATCAAATGAAGCAGATTATTTTTGTCAATCCGTGAAGTGGCTTAAATAGTTGCCCATACAGGCGACATTCAGTTGGCGTTAACTGGTAATACCTGTCACGATGCGCGCCACTTTATCTTCCCATTGTTTTGTCGTGCCCCATGTCCTCATCTGATCCCGTGTTTGACGCCCGATTCCAGCCTCGTCTGCTGCACCCCCGTTACTGGTTGAGCTGGCTCGCCCTCGGCGCCATCGGTGTGCTCGCCTTCGTTCCTCCGCGCTGGCGGGATCGCCTGGCCGATGCTCTGACGCCCCTGGTATGCGCCATCTCGAAGAAGCAGATCTACATCGCCAGGACCAACCTCGCCATCTGCTTCAAGGAGAAGAGCGAGGCCGAGCGGGAGGCCATCCTGATGACCTCCATCCGGGTCGGCCTCAAGAGCCTGCTGGGCTTTGGCGAGTTCACCTGGCGCAGCCCCGCCCACGTGATGGGGCGGATCCAGGTCAGCGGCTGGGAGCATATCGAGGCGGAGCAGGCCGCTGGCCGACCGGTGATCCTGGTGGTGCCCCACAGCTGGCCCATCGATGCGGCGGGCTACTACTTCGCCCAGCGGGGCCTGCCCATGTGCACCATGATGAAGAGCGCCCGCAACCCGGTGTTCGACTGGCACATCAACGGCGCGCGGGCCCGGCACGGCTGCCGCGTCTATGAGCGCAGCGCCGGCATCAAGCCGGTGATCAAGGCGGTGAAATCCGGCCTGAGCTTCTTCTACTTGCCGGATCAGGATCACGGACGGGAGGCGAGCCTGTTCGCCCCCTTCTTCAATCACCCCAAGGCGACGTTGCCGGCCCTGCCACGGCTGGTGAAGCTGACCGGTGCCCGTGCTCTGCCGGTGCTGGCCTGCTATGACGAGCAGGCGCACGGCTACCGGTTGGAAGTCGAGGCTCCCTACGCCGACTACCCGAGCGGGGATCTGATAGCGGATACCTGCCGCATGAACGACAGCGTGGAGCGCCAGCTCTGCCGCCACCCGGGCCAGTACATGTGGTTCCTCAAGATCTTCGACACCCGTGAGGATCAGGTGGGGCCGGATGGCCTCTACGAAGAGGGGATCCGGCGCATCCGCCGGGGCCTTGCTCCTCATCCCTGAGCCTTGCGCTCACCCGGTGCAAAAATGTGGCCCCAAGCGGGCCACTTTTTATTTCTAACTTGTCTGATCAGTGACTTGGCGCGGTGGCGCTGTGCAGGGCAGGGTAGAAAAAGTTGTCAGGATCACTAAAATGACGGTCTGTTTTGATGATTCGATGGCGACCATGTCCGCACAAGATCCGGTGTTTGATACCTCTTTTCATCCGCGCCTGCTGCACCCCCGTCTGTGGGGCAGCTGGCTGGCCGTCGCCCTGCTCTCCCTGCTGGCCTGGGTGCCGGCAAGGGCACGGGACAAGCTGGCCGACTACCTGGCCCCCCTGCTGCTGCGCGTCTCCAGGAAGCAGGCCTACATCGCTGACACCAACCTCAAGATCTGCTTCCCCCATCTCGACGAGGCGGGCCGTCAGGCCCTGCTGCTGAAATCCATCCGGGTGGGGCTCAAGACCTTCCTGGGCTTTGGCGAGCTGACCTGGCGCAGCCCCGACTTCCTCAAGGGGCGCGTCAAGGTGAGCGGCTGGGAACACGTGGAAGCGGAGCGGGCAGCCGGTCGCCCCATGATCTTCGTGGTGCCCCACACCTGGGCGGTGGACATGATTGGCCGCTACTTCCCCCTCCAGGGGATCAAGATGTGCACCATGATGAAAAGCCCCAAGGATGCGGTGTTCGACTGGTACATCAACCGCGAGCGCAGCAAGGGCGGGCGTATCTACGAGCGCAGCGTCGGCATCAAGCCCGCCATCAAGGCCCTGCGCAGCGGCGACAGCTTCTTCTATCTGCCGGATCAGGATCACGGCCGGGAGGCGAGCCTCTTCGTGCCCTTCTTCAACCACCCCAAGGCGACTCTGCCGGCCCTGCCCAAGCTGGTGAAGCTGACCGGTGCCCGCGCCGTGCCCATTCTGGCCTGCTACGACGAGGACGAGGGGTGCTACCGGCTGGAGATCGAGGCGCCGTTCGACCCTTATCCCACCGCGGACCTGGTGGCGGACGTCAACCAGATGAACCGCATGGTGGAGCAGCAGCTTTGCCGCTTCCCCGAGCAGTACATGTGGTTTCTCAAGATCTTCGAAACCCAGGAGCACGATCAGGGCGAGGACGGTCTCTACGAGGCGGGGATCCGCCGCATCCGCCAGGGGCTGCCACCGGAACCTTGATCGACACGGCCCCCTTGCGGGCCGTTTCTGACAGGGGTGGCAGGCCACCAGCAAACAGGTGCAAACAAGGTGCAAATAGGGTAAAAGGGCGGTCATGAAAATTCCAAATCGAATCCAACCTCTGGTTGATGACGGCCTGGTGGACGATGTCATCAGCCGGCTGATGAGCGGCAAAGAGGCCGACGTCTATGTGGTGCGCTGCGGCGACGAGATCCGCTGTGCCAAGGTCTACAAAGAGGCGTCAAAGCGCAGCTTCAAGCAGGCCGTGGTCTATCAGGAAGGGCGGCGGGTACGCAGCAGCCGCGATGCCCGCGCCATGGAGAAGGGCTCCAAGTACGGTCGCAAGCAGCACGAAGAGGTGTGGCAGAACACCGAGGTGGATGCCCTGTTCAAGCTGGCGGCGGCCGGGGTGCGGGTGCCCAGGCCCTATGTCTGCCTCGATGGCGTGCTGCTGATGGAGCTCATCACCGACGCCGATGGCAACGTCGCTCCCCGTCTCAACGACGTGGCCCTGACCCGTGAGCAGGCTCTGGTGGATCATGGCAAGGTGATCCGCTACGTGGTGCGCATGCTCTGCGCCGGGCTCATTCACGGGGATCTCTCGGAGTTCAACGTGCTGGTGGACGAAGAGGGGCCCGTCATCATCGACCTGCCACAGGTGGTGGATGCCGCCGCCAACAACCAGGCCAGGGCCATGCTGGAGCGGGATGTCGACAACATGCGCAACTACTACGGCATGTATGCCCCCGAACTGCTCAAGACCCGTTATGCCCGGGAGATGTGGTCCTTGTTCGAGGATGGCAAGCTGGGCCCCGAGACCGAGCTCACCGGCCTGTTCGAAGAGAGCCGGGAGGCCATCGATCTGGATGGCGTGCTGCACGAGATAGAGAGTGCCCAGGAGGAGGCCATGGCCCGCCGGGCCAGGTTGCAGGCGGAGCAGGAAGAGGAGTCCTGACGGGCCTTCATCCCAATCAAAAAGAGCGCCATGGGCGCTCTTTTGTTTTTGGACCCTGGCTCAGAGCCCGGTCAGGGGTGGCGCCTTGAGACGGGGCCCCTGGTAACCCGTCACCTCGCCAAAGCGCGGATGACCGCTCTCCCAGTCGGCGGCGGCGGTGCGAATGGCCTCCTTGTCGACGCTCACGAAGTTCCACCAGATCTGCAGCGGTCTGGGCAGGGGCTCGCCGCCGATGAGCAGCAGCCGGGCGCCCGGGCGCAGGGTCAGCACCACCTCCCGGTTGCCGGGGGGCAGATAGAGCAACTGCTCCGGGGCCAGGGCCTCCCCTGCGACGATGGTCTCCCCTGCGAGGGGAAAAAGGCCGTGCTCGAAGGCGGGATCCAGGGGGAGGGTGATCTCGCCTCCCTCGGGGGCGTGCAGATCCAGCCCCAGAATGGGGGAGAAGTGCAGGGTGGGGGCGCGCTGGCTGCCGTGCTCGCCGATGAGCAGAGTGAGGGTGATCTCCCCTTGCTGCCAGCGGGGGAGCGTCGGGTAGTGATCGAAGCGGGGCGGGGTATGCTGATCCGCCTCGGGCAGGGCTATCCAGAGCTGGGCGGCGTGCAGATCGGGCTGGTTCGGGACCGACTCCTCGGTGTGGGCGATGCCCCGTCCTGCGGTCATCAGGTTCACCTGGCCCGGACGGATCACCTGCTTGCTGCCCAGGCTGTCCCGGTGGAGGATCTCCCCCTCCAGCATCCAGGTGAAGGTCTGCAGGGCTATGTGGGGGTGGGGCCCCACATCCATGCCGGGGGCGCCGGGGGCAAAGCGGGTCGGGCCGATATGATCGAGAAAACACCAGGGCCCGATGGTGCGCCGCTCCTTGACCGGGATGGCGCGAGCCACAGGGATGCCGCCCACATCGGTGAGGCGGGAGGCAATGCGTTGCCACTGTTGTGTCATGGGGTGCTCCTTGTCGAGGAAAAGGTTGGCGCGCGCGCAGGCCGCAGCGTCTGCCGGGAGTTGGACATGCCGTCTCGCCCGGTGCCGGTGAGTGATGCCGAGGTTACTATGCCCCAATCCGGCGCCGGATGGCAAAGAGGGGGCACAGCGCCTGCCCTGAGGGCCCAGCCCGGCAATTGCAGCCGGGTACTGTATGAACGTACAATAGTCCCATCCCACTCTTGAGCCCGACCACCTGCATGACCGACATCCAGCCCCTTCCTCCCGTGACCCCGCCGCTCGACGGCTTCATCCTGACCCGCCATGGTCGGGATGTGCAGGGGCGTACCGAGATCGTGATGTGGCTCTGGAGCGCACAGGGACCGGTACGGGTGGTGGTGCCGGGGCAGGAGCCGGTCTTCTTCCTGCCGGAACGCCACCTGGAGGAGGCGGCCGAGCTCTTCAAGGGGGCCGGGGTGAGGGGGCGTTTTCGCCGCCTCCCCATGCACACCTTCGAGGGGAGCCGGGTGGTGGGCTGCTACTTTGCCACCCTGAGCGCCTTTCACCGCGCCATCGAGCTGCTGCTCATCCGTGGTTTGGAGCACTTCGAGGCGGATATCCGCCTGCCCGAGCGCTTTCTCATGGAGCGCTTCATCACCGCCGGGATGCGCTTTGACGGCAAGGCGAGGCGCAAGGGGGGCAGGCAGGGTTACTGGGAGGTAAACGAGGCGCGCTGTGCGCCGCAGGCGGTGACGCCGACCCTCTCCTGGGTCTCCCTGGACGTGGAGTGCGCCATGGATGGCACTCTCTTCTCGGTGGGGCTTCATAGCGAAGAGGACGCGCGGGTCATCATGATTGGTGCCCCGGAGCCGGACTCGCAGGACTGGGAGACCCCCGTCGAGTGGGTGGCGGACGAGCCAGCCCTGCTCGCTGCCCTGGAGGGCTGGTTCAGCCTGCACGATCCTGATCTCGTCATCGGCTGGAACGTGGTGAATTTCGACTTTCGCCTGCTGCTGCGCCGCGCCGAACTCCACAAGCGGCGGCTGCGGCTCGGGCGCGGGCGGGAGCTCTGCTTCTGGCGCTCGTCCCGAAACGACCCCCAGAGCGGCAACGTCATCATCCCGGGGCGCATGGTGCTGGACGGCATCGATACCCTCAAGAGCGCCACCTGGCAGTTCCCGAGCTACAGCCTGGATGCGGTGGCGAGCGAGCTGCTCGGGCGGGGCAAGGACATCGAGGACGTGGCCAACCGGGGGGAGAAGATCACCGAACTGTTCCACTCCGACAAGGAGGCGCTGGCCCGCTACAACCTGGAAGATTGCAGGCTGGTGTGGGAGATCTTCGATTTCTGCCACCTCATCCCCTTCGCCATCGAACGCGCCTCCCTCACCGGTCTTGAGCTCGACCGGGTGGGCGGGTCGGTGGCGGCGTTCACCAACCTCTATCTGCCACGGCTGCACCGCGGTGGCTATGTGGCGCCCAACCTGCCGGCAGACGGCGGGCTCGCAAGCCCCGGCGGCTATGTGATGGACTCCAAGCCGGGGCTCTATCGCCACGTGCTGGTGCTCGATTTCAAGAGCCTCTATCCCAGCATCATCCGCACCTTCTGCATCGACCCCATGGGGCTGGTGGAGGGGCTCAAACACCCGGATAACGCCATTCCAGGCTTTCGCGGCGCCCTGTTCTCCCGAACCCGCCACTTCCTGCCGGATCTCATCGCCACCCTGTGGGCGGCGCGGGATCGGGCCAAGGCCGCCAGTAACAAGGCCCTCTCCCAGGCCATCAAGATCATCATGAACTCCTTCTACGGGGTGCTGGGGTCGGGGGGTTGCCGCTTCTACGACCCGAGGCTCGCCTCCTCCATCACCTTGCGAGGCCACGGCATCATGCAGCAGACCCGGGAATGGATAGAGGCAGAAGGGTTCGAGGTGATCTATGGGGATACCGACTCCACCTTCGTGCACCTGGGGAGCGATATCCGTCTCGAACAGGCGGACGAGATTGGCCAGCGACTGGCGAAGATGATCAACGACAACTGGGCCGCGCTGATCAGGCGGGAGTTCGACCTGCCGAGCCATCTGGAGATCCAGTACGAGACTCACTACCGCCGTTTCCTGATGCCCACTATCCGCGGGCTGGAGAAGGGGAGCAAGAAACGCTATGCGGGACTGGTGGGCGAAGGGGAAGGGGAGCACCTGGTGTTCAAGGGGCTGGAGACGGTGCGCACCGACTGGACACCCCTTGCCAAGGCATTCCAGACCCGGCTCTACGAAATGGTGTTCCACGACCAGGATCCCAGCAGCTATGTGCGCACCATGGTGGACGAGACCCGGGCCGGCCGTCACGACGATCTGCTCATCTACCGCAAGCGGCTGCGCCAGAAACTCGAGGAGTATCAGAAGAACGTGCCGCCCCATGTGCGGGCGGCGCGCCTGGCGGACGAGGAGAACCTGCGCCGCGGCCTGCCCCAGCGCTATCAGCACAGGGGCACCATCGCCTACCTGATGACCCTGAACGGCCCCGAGCCTTTGGAGTACCGGCGCAGCGCCGTCGACTACGAGCACTACATCGACAAGCAGCTCAGGCCCATCGCCGACGCCATCCTTCCCTTTGTGGGGGAGTCGTTCGAGCGGATCTGCGGCCAGCAGCTCGATCTCTTCTGACAACGCGAGGTAAACGCGGCGGCCATGGCACGACAATGGCGGCCCGCGGGCCAGAGGGGACAGGAGGCAGATGACGGGGGAGAGCGGATGTCAGAGCCGACCAATGCAAAAAGCCCGCTATCAAGCGGGCTTTTCAAATCTGGTGCGTCCTAGTGGATTCGAACCACCGACCCCCACCATGTCAAGGTGATGCTCTAACCAGCTGAGCTAAGGACGCAGGGTGCGCAAGGCGACTTTGTGTGTCATTGCAGGGGAGTGGTGGGTTTAATTGGATTCGAACCAACGACCCCTACCATGTCAAGGTAGTGCTCTAACCAACTGAGCTATAAACCCACATCTGTGTTCAACCGGATTCGAACCAACGACATTGCCTACGCCATGTCAAAGTACTGTTCTAACCGACTGAGCTATAAACCCACATCAAATTCATATCTGCAATTTATTCAAACTGTTATGGTGCGTCCTAGTGGATTCGAACCACCGACCCCCACCATGTCAAGGTGATGCTCTAACCAGCTGAGCTAAGGACGCATAACAGGGTTTCGTGATGGTGCGTCCTAGTGGATTCGAACCACCGACCCCCACCATGTCAAGGTGGTGCTCTAACCAGCTGAGCTAAGGACGCATCACGAAAAGTGGTGGGTTTAATTGGATTCGAACCAACGACCCCTACCATGTCAAGGTAGTGCTCTAACCAACTGAGCTATAAACCCACTTCATAAACCGGGCTGAAGACCCGTTTTATCCCGCCAGCACTGCTGGCGTGGTCGGCATACTACCCATGGCCCCCAAGGCTGTCAACAAGGGACATGCACAAAGGAGACTGTTTGCCCAGTTCTTGTGCAGCCTGTTGATTTTACAGGCGAGCCGCCCCAAAAGTGCGGCTCCCCGTGCCCCTGGCCGCGCCCTATTGCGCCCGGGAGAGGGCGGTGCAGGCCGCGGGGCTGGCGAAGCGGCCGTAGATGACGCGCAGCCGTGCGCCCAGCATCAGGGCGGCGGAGGTGAGACCGACGATGAAGCCTATCCAGAAGCCCTGAGGGCCCATGCGCGGTACCACCCAGTCGGTCAGCCCCAGGATCATGCCGGTGGGCAGACCCAGCCCCCAATAGGCGACGATGGTGACGTAGAAGATGGCCTGGGTGTCCTTGTAACCGCGCAGGGCCGCCGCGGCCACCACCTGTACCGAATCGGAGATCTGGTAGATGGCGGCGAAGAAGAGCAGGGTGGCGGCGAGGCCGATCACCTGCAGGTCGTCGGTGTAGATCCCCGCGATGGGGTCGCGCAGCAGCACGGTGAGGGCGGCGGTCGCGGCGGCGACTCCCATGCCCAGCATCAGGCCGGTGCGGGCGGCGACCCTGGCCTGATCCGGTTGACCTTCCCCTATGTTGTGACCGACCCGGATGGTCACGCCGACACCGATGGAGAGGGGCAGCATGAAGACCAGGCTGGAGAAGTTGAGCGCAATCTGGTGACTCGCCACCGTCTCCGCACCGAAGGGGGCCAGCATCAGGGCCACCACGGTAAACAGGGTCACCTCGCAGAAGATGGCCATGGCGATGGGAAACCCCAGGCGAAACAGGCGCCAGATCCGGCTGCCGTTGGGGCGTGCCAGCTGGGCGAACAGGTTGATGCGCTTGAAGTGGGCAGAGCACTTCACATAGACGATCATCGCCAGCAGCATGGCCCAGAGCACGATGGCAGTGGCCACGCCGCAGCCGACGCCGCCGAGTTTCGGCATGCCGAAGTGGCCGTGAATGAAGATGTAGTTGGCGGGGATGTTGACCGCGAGCCCCACGAACCCGATCACCATGGTCGGCATGGTGTGGGAGAGCCCCTCACTGAAGTTGCGCAGCACCTGGAACATCACGAAGGCGGGCAGGCCCCACAGGATGGCGTGCAGGTAGCCGGCAGTCTTGGCCGCCATGACGGGATCCACGTCCATGAACTGCAGTGCCAGGGGGCTGAAGTAGAGTGCCACCATGGCGATGGGCGTGACGATGAGGGCGAGCCAGAAGCCCTGGTGCACGGCGGGGCGTACCTCGTCCTGCTTGCGGGCGCCGTTGAGCTGGGAAACGATGGGGGTGAGGGCCATGATGATGCCCTGCACCAGCAAGATGATCGGCAACCAGAAGCTGGACGCCACCGACACGGCGGCCAGATCCACGGCGCTCACCTGTCCCGCCATCACGGTATCGACGAAGTTCATGGCGATCTGGGCCACCTGGGCGACCAGAATGGGGCTGGCTAGACGAACGAGCTGCTTCGCCTCGGACCAATAACGTTGCACTGACACCTCCGAGTGGATCAGATAAAAGAGAAAGAGCGGACAAGAGAGATGGGCTTTTGCCTCCTCGTCCTGAGGAGACAAAATGCGGGGGTGTCATTCTAGCCTGAAAAACCGCCAACGGGGAAGGTCGGCGGCAGATTTGTAGCCGGGATCAGGCGTCTTCGTGATCGCTGATCAGCAGGTTGGCCGCGGCATAGGCCGCCTGCTCGCGCAGATCCGCTGGTACCCGCTCGTCGGAGGCCACGGCGTTGAGCGCCCGTATGCTGGCGGCAATGGCCTGGGGCACATAACCCTGCTCACCGGAGCCAATCTGGTTGTAGGCGATGCGAATGGCTTCACAGCATTGATATACCTGCATTTTTGTTTCCTCGTTCAGTCTGGATTGATTGGGGTCACTATAGCGATCGCGCTTCTCCTTGTCAGCCGGCACCCTTGTCTTGCAAGGTGGCCGGGGGTAACCTGCCGACAATTTTCACAGCCTGGAGAGACTCATGTTCACCGGCATCGTACAAGGGACCGCCGAACTGGTGGCCATCGATTCACTGCCCAATTTTCGCACCCACGTGATCCGCATGCCGAGCCCGGCCTGGGGCGAGGGGCTGGCCCTGGGGGCCTCGGTAGCCCACAACGGCTGCTGCCTGACCGTCACCCGGGTGGAGGGGGATCTGGTCAGCTTCGATCTGATGCAGGAGACTCTGCGCCTCACCAACCTTGGGCAACTGGTGGTGGGTGACAAGGTCAACGTGGAGCGGGCCGCCCGCTTTGGGGACGAGATTGGCGGCCATGCCATGTCCGGCCACATCATGGGGACGGCCGAGGTGACCTCGGTCATCGACACCCCCAACAACCGCCAGGTGTGGTATCGCCTCGATCCTGCGCTGATGAAGTACGTGCTGACCAAGGGCTACATCGGCATCGACGGCATCAGCCTCACCGTGGGCGAGGTGCGCGCCAGCGAGTTCTGCGTCAACCTGATCCCCGAGACCCTGGCCCGCACCAATCTGGGCTGGGTCAAGGCCGGCTGGCGGACCAACATCGAGATTGACCCCCAGACCCAGGCCATCGTCGACACGGTGGAGCGGGTGCTGGCGGCGCGCCAGTAACCACCTGAGCGCTGCCCCAGGGTTTGAAGAGGATGGCGGCATCACGGGAAAGGCGCCCTCTTGTGGAAGAGGCGCCGCCCCAGAGCCTTGGAGACTTCCCTATGTTTGTCGTGACATTGACCTATGTGAAACCGCTGGCGGAGATCGATGCCCTGATCCCGGCCCACATTGCGTGGCTGGAGCGGCAATATGCCGCAGGCCATTTTCTGGCATCCGGGCGTCAGGTACCCTGAGTCGGGGGCGTCATACTGGCGCAGGGCGTGAGCCGAGACGCCCTGGAGGCGATGCTGGCAGAGGATCCCTTCAAGCAGGCAGAGGCGGCCGATTATCAGGTGGTGGAGTTTGTTCCGACCATGACGTCGGCGAAGGCGGCGTGCTTGAGGGAGGCGTGATCCAGCCTGACGATGGCACCAGAACAAACGGGACCCACAGGGTCCCGTTTGTTTTTGTCTGTGTCTGGACAGGGGAATTCAGAACAGCTGCTCGTCGTCGGCATCCACGAAGAGTTGCAGGCAGTCGCGGGCTTCATCCCGGTGCAGCCGCAGGTGGATGGGGTTGCAGCAGGCCATGCAATCCTCGTAGAACTCCTGATCCCCCTGGCTGGCATCCAGCTCGACCCGGGTGTGGTGGCCGCAGTGGGGGCAGACGATACGCTTGCTGGTGTACTCGATCATGGTGACCTCCTCGGGCCCGTGGGCCGTCTCTGTGCTCCTGCTGATTCTAGTCGCCACAGGGCGGCGCAACCGCGAGCAAGCGCACGTTTATGAGCGGGCTCAAGCGAGGCAGGAGGTCAGTCCGTGTTGCCTACTTGACCCAGCCGGCCAGCATCTCTGTGTTCAGCTCGGCAAGAGAGCGCAACTCGTGGTTGGCGATGGCCAGACGGGGATCGCCGACCAGCGCCGGGTCCGGCACGATCAGCGCCGTCATGGAGGCTGCCTTGGCCGCCAGCAGGCCGGTGAAGCTGTCCTCAATGGCGAGACAGTGCACAGGCTCGACGCCGAGCTTCTCGGCGGCGTGGATATAGACATCCGGGTGGGGTTTGCCAAAGCGCTCCACCTCGGCGGAGTGGACCGCCATGAAACGGTCCTGGATGCCGAGTTTGCCGAGCACCGCCTCGACCATGGCAAACGGGGAGGAGGTGGCGAGCCCGATCTTGAGCCCTTGGGCCTCGATGAGGTCGAGCGCTTCCAGCACCCCGGCCTTGGGCTGTCCCTCTTGCAGGATGAGTGCGATCACCTGATCCAGAATGCGCTGTACCACCTCTTCCTGGCTGGGGCTGCTCCAGGGGCGGATCCGGTACCAGTGGGCCACCAGCTGATCGATGCGCACCCCTATGGTGGAGTTGCAGTCCTCCTCGGTGTGGAAGTGGCCCAGTTCGGCGAAGACGGCCATCTGTGCCCGTTGCCAGAAGGGTTCCGAGTCGATCAGAACACCATCCATATCGAAGATCACGGCAGTTAACATCTTGTACTCCTGACATAGGTGAAGGGGGGATTATAAGCCCGGTGCTTCAATGGGAAAGGGGCAGTCACCTGCCCCTTGCGCCGGATCACGCAGATAAACGTTTGTTTTTGCGTGGTAAAGCGGAGTGCCTAGAACAGTACCTCGACTTGGGCTGCCACCGTCTTGGCCTGCTCCACGGCTTCCTGGCAATCCTGCCCACGGGCGAGCGCCACCCCGAGGCGACGACGACCGGCGATCTCCGGCTTGCCAAAGAGACGCAACTGGGCACCGGGCACCAGGGCCAGTGCCTCGCCGATCCCCTGATAGCGGATATCCTGGCTGTGGCCTTCCCGCAGCACCACGGCAGAGGCGCTCGGGCCGTACTGGGTGATGGTGCCGACGGGCAGCCCCAGGATGGCGCGCACGTGCAGGGCGAACTCGGAGAGATCCTGGGAGATCAGGGTCACCATGCCGGTGTCGTGGGGGCGGGGGGAGACTTCGCTGAACCACACCTCGTCACCCCTGATGAAGAGCTCGACCCCGAACAGACCGTAGCCGCCAAGGGCTTCAACCACCTTGGCCGCCACCTCCTTGGAGCGGGCCAGGGCCAGCTCGCTCATGGCCTGGGGCTGCCAGGATTCGCGGTAGTCGCCATCCTCCTGACGATGGCCGATAGGCTCGCAGAAGTGGATGCCATCGACGGCGCGCACCGTGAGCAGGGTGATCTCGTACTCGAAAGGAACGAAGCCTTCGACAATCACCTTGCCACGACCGGCACGGCCCCCCTCCTGGGCATAGGTCCAGCTTTCATCCAGCCTGGCGAGATCGCGCAGCAGGCTCTGCCCCTTGCCGGAGGAGCTCATCACCGGTTTGACCACGCAGGGGAGGCCGATGGCCTCGACGGCGGCCACAAACTCCTCCTTGCTCTGGGCAAAGCGGTAGGCAGAGGTGGGCAGCCCCAGGGTTTCGGCGGCGAGGCGACGGATCCCCTCCCGGTTCATGGTGAGCTGGGTGGCGCGGGCATTGGGCACCACCTTGACCCCTTCCTGCTCGAGGGCGGCCAGGGTGTCGGTGGCGATGGCTTCAATCTCGGGGATGATGAGGTCGGGCTTGACCTCGGCCACCAGGGCGCGCAGGGCGGCGCCATCCAGCATGTCCAGCACGCGGGCCTGGTGGGCCACCTGCATGGCGGGGGCGTTGGCATAGCGGTCGGCGGCGATCACCTCGATACCGAGCCGCTGCAGCTCGATGGCGACCTCCTTGCCGAGTTCGCCTGATCCCAGCAGCAGGGCGCGGGTCGCAGTGGGGCGGGTGGCGGTTCCAAACATCTGATCTCTCCTGAGGTCGGTGGTCAGCAGGGCTGATCCGGGTGAGCAAAAAAAGAGGCACGCATGGCGTACCTCAGGAAGTGGGTGGGTGGGCGCGCTGCTCCAGATGGGTGAGCAGGGTGATGGCGCCGATGATGATGGCCGCCCCCAGCCACAAGCGACCGGGGGGCGCCCAGCCAAATACCAGCCAGCCGGCCAGCACGTTCATGGGCAGCTTGGCAAAATCAAAAGGTTGCACGAAGGAGGCCTCCGCCACGCTGTAGGCGCGGGCGATGGACATCTGGGCCAGTGCCGACAGTACGCCAGAGGCGGCCACCAGCAGCCACTGGGTTTCGCTTGGCCACTGCCATTCAGGGATCGCCAGCATGGCGTTGAACGGGGTGCTGAAGACGAGCAGGTAGACGACGATGGTGTGGGACGACTCGCTGGCCGCCTGATAGCGCACCAGCAAGGAGTAGCCTGCCCAGAAGAGGGCGGCCGCCACCGGCAGCAGGGAGGCAAGGGTGAAGTCGTCGGTCCAGGGGGCCAGGATCAGCATGGCGCCCACAAACCCCGCCAGGGTCGCGAGAATGCGTGCCCGGCTCACTTGCTCTTTGAGAAAGAGGGCTGATCCCAGGGTGGCAAACAGGGGGGAGGTCATCAAGAGCGCGATCCCCTGCCAGATGGGGACGGGGACCGCCAGGGCCCAGAGCCAGAACTGGATGCCGGTCACCGCCAGGGCGACCCGCAGCAGGTGCAGGCGCAGCTGGTTCGTCATCAGGGACTGGCGCAGACCGTGGCGCACCAGCCAGGGCAGCAGGCAGACCAGGGCTATCAGATATTGGTGAAAGGCGACCTGGGTCGAGGGAAGGCCGAGCGTGAAGCTGACATACTGGCTCAGGCTGTTGACGGCGGCGAAGCAGAGGCCTGCCACCATCATCCAGACGGCGCCGGCAAAGGGGGAGTGCCTGCGGGAGGAGGTCATGAGATCCGGATCACGTACAAAAAGTGCGGCGGATCATAACGGCAATCGTTTGTCATGCCAAGGGTGTGGAGTTTGATGAGCCCCTCTCTGCCGAGGAAATGCACAGGCATCAAATTTTTTGAATGACTTGAGCATCTATTTTCGCTATCAGGCTTTAATGCCAGTCTTTATAGTGACCTCCATCGACAGCCTGGCTGTTCAATTGACAATCAAATGGAGTTTCACCATGGCCAATATCCTCGTTCTGAAGTCCAGCATCCTGGGCCAGTATTCCCAATCCAACGCCCTGATCGACGGCTACCTGGCCGAGCGCCAGGGTGACACCATCCAGGTACGCGATCTGGCGACCCTGAACCTGCCGGTGCTGGACGGCGAGCTGGCCATGGGCCTGCGTGGTGGCGAGAACCTGAACGAGCGTCAGCAAGCGGTGCTGGCCCAGTCCGACGAGCTGGTCGCCGAGCTCAAGGCGAGCGATCTGGTGATCATCGCGGCCCCCATGTACAACTTCAACATCCCGACCCAGCTGAAGAACTGGATCGATCTGGTGGCCCGTGCCGGCGTGACCTTCCGTTACACCGAGACCGGTCCGGTCGGCCTGGTGGAGAACACCCGCGCCCTGGTGGTCAGCCCCCGTGGCGGCATGCACGTGGGCAATGCCACCGACCTGGTGACCCCCTACATGCGTACCGTGCTGGGCTTCATCGGCATCAACGAAGTGGACTTCATCTATGCCGAAGGCATGGGCATGGGGCCGGAGGCGCAAGCCAAGGGGATCGAGCAGGCCAAGGAGCAGCTGGAAACCCTGGCTTACTGATGCGACTCGGGGCCTTGGCCCCCAGTATCCTGAAACAACAACGCAGCCCTCGGGCTGCGTTGTTGTTTTTGCACAGACACTACGCTCTGACGTCGTTATTCGCGCAGGAAGTGGCGGCAGCCGCTGCCGACCATCAGAAAGACCGCCACCAGGGAGGCCAGCAGCAGGGTGGTGAGCCACTGCTCGGCGCTGTTGGGGACCTGGGGGAGGAAGAGGCTGATCACCAGCAATGTGCAGAGGGTGATCAGGCTGGTTGGTCGAATGAGGCGCATCATGGGTCATCCTTGGCTGCGGGTGGTGAACAAGAGGCTAACCGCGGTCTGTGACAACAAGATGTATCCATACCTCTTGCGAACATCAACGGACCGGGTAGCCACCACCTTAGCAGCTTTTGCCGACGGAGCCAGCGGCATGGGTCGGGTTGTGATCCGGATCCCTATCTGAACTGCTTCTGATCTTCCTGATAGTGAAAATCGCCACTGGCCAGCCTGGCGACCAGGGCCTCTTTATCGAGATCCTGCGCCCGGCAGAGATCATCGAGATCCTCGTAGTGATCACGCAGCTGCATGTTGACCAGGCTCAGCAGCATGTTGACATCCATGGTGGCAAAGTTGTTCAGCTTCATGAGGGTTGCTCGTTGTCCAGCAGGTGAAGTTGTTCGATGGCATCGCTGACGCTCTGCAGGTGCAGGCGAATGCTCTGGCGCGCCTCGGCCGGCAGATAGTCGGTGAGGGTGTGCTGCCAGCTTCCCGCCTCCGTCTTGAGCTGCTGGAACAGGGTGAGCCCCGCCGGGGTGAAGGAGACCAGGCTGATGCGCTTGTCCTGCACGCTGTTCTCGGTGAACAGGATGCCTTTCTCCACCAGACGATGGATCTCGCGGGAGATCCGTACCTTGTCCATGCCGCTCGCCTCCACCAGTTCCTTCTGGCTGATGGGGTAGTGGGGGCCGAGCACCATCATCAGGCGCCACTGGGGCACGGTGAGTTGGTACCGCTGCTGATAAAACTGTTCAAAGGTATCGCGCACCATCTCAGCGGCGTGAACCAGCTGATAAGGAGGGTAGTGCGCGAGCAGCTCAATGATCTTCGACATATGACATCCTGCTGTGGCGGCTGCATCGGGTGCAGTTTCTCTTGATACTTTGGCCTTGATGATACGTAACACAGGGGCATTTGTCTGACCAGTCACCAGAAAAATGTGCGTTTGCGCACGTGTTCTGTCATCGAATCGGCAATTGGGGTCTCAACTGGCCTGCTTGCCCGCACTCTTTCGCAGCCATATCAAGGCGTTGTGGGTCAGCCAGGCCTCGCGACTCTGCAAGGCGTAGAGCGCCGCCTCGTCACGGCTGCCTCCCTGCCAGCGGCGAGGCTCCTGCTTGGGCAAGCGGCGCTGGCCCAGCAAAGTGGCGGGCACATGGGGATTGACCTCCATTGCCGCCGCCAGATGAGGGCGCGCCGCCGCTTCCCCTTCGCAGACAAAGCTCATCAAGGCCTTGTTGTAGAGCAGCCAGCAGGAGGCTTCATCAAAGCGCACCAGCAGTTGTTGCAGGGCATCCCATTCCCCTTGCCAGGCATAGAGGGTGGAGAGGGGGTGGCGGCAAGCGGGCTCGTCGGCGCGACAGAGGGCGAGCAGGGCCAGGTACTCATCCCGTGCCTGCCCAAGCTGCCCAAGTCGCAGCAGGCAATCGGCTCGACCGGCCCTGGCCGCGATCAGAGGGCGTGCCTCGGGGACCTGCCAGCCATGGCCCGCGTGGGCTTGCCAGAATGCCTCATCGAACAGGAGGTTGGCATCGGCAATGATGCGCTCGAACCAGCCAAGGCGAGCGAGGGGATCGCGGCTCTCTGCCGCCAGCTCGAACCACTGCTGCCACTGGCGAGTCTGTTCGTTGTCCAGGGACGGGCTCTCTTCAGGCTCGGCCTCGTAGTGATCCTGGCCGAGCAGTAGGTTGAGGGCCGTCTTCATCTGCTGGCGTTGACGCTTGCAAAAATCGAGGAAGGGGAGCTCGCTGGCCGCAGCCTGGTGCAGCATCATGGCCATGGGCTTGTCGCGAAACAGGCAGAGCTCGGCCACCAGGCTGAAGCGATGGCGGGTCGCCGGATCGTTCAGGTCGGTCGGCGCCGGCCAGCAGGCCACCCCCTGACTGAAGCCATAGCTCCATTGGCCCAGAGGATGGCGCTTGTCAAACACCTGCTCCGGGTTGTCGGTAGAGAGGCGACACTGGCTCGGCAGGGCCAGCTGCGCGTCGTCGGCCTGGGCTTCCAGCTCGGCGATCAGGTGATGCAGCGCCTCGGCACTCTTCCCGTCCAGCGCTGCATCATGAGGCAGCAGGCCGGCCAGCGGATCTTGCCAGTCGGGGGCAACGGGCCCCGTCAGACGGGCGCACAGGAAGCCGTGCAGGGCGGGGTAACTCATCTCCTGCTGGCTGTGGGTCTGGATCCATTGATTGAGATGACGGGTACGAGTGGCTGGGTTCATCGACGCTTCCTCTGGATTTGACGGCCGCGAAGTCTACCTAAAAGTGGGGTTATTTGCAGCAAAGGGGGAACTGAATGCTGCTAATATCGTCAATCTGGCCACCCGGGAGCGGGAAAAGAGGTCAGACACAGGGGGGAGGGGCTAGGTCCTGCTGCCGCTCTGGGGTAACATGCGCGCCTGCATGACATAAACCGGCCCCGTCCTCTCTCATCCGACGGCGGCGATGCACCTCTATATGACGGGTCTTCCATGAGATGGGCCCATCCGGATATTGAAAGAAGAGATCACCATGTTACAGATTGGCAAGATGAACACCCTGACCGTCGTCGAGATTGAGGAGCGCGGCGCCTGGCTGGCGGCGGGGGAATACGGCGAGCTGCTGCTGCCCAGGCGCCAGTTGCCGGAAGGCGTCGCCGAGGAGAGCGAGGTGTCCGTCTTCCTCTATCTGGATGCTGATTGCGAACCGGTGATCACCACCGACAAGCCCTTCGCCATGGTGGGGGACATCGTCGGTCTCAAGGTGGTCAACGCCAACAAGATTGGTGCTTTCCTCGACTGGGGCATGAAGAAGGATCTCTTCGTACCAAGCCGCGAGCAGAACAAGCCGATGCAGGTGGGCCATGTCTATCTGGTGCATCTGATGCTGGACAACGAAGGGCGCATGGTCGGCACCAGCCGTCTGGAGCGCTTCCTGCGCATCGACCCTCCTTTCAAGAGCGGTGACGAGGTGACGGTGCTGCCGGGGGAACACACTCCCCTTGGCATCAAGGCCGTGGTCAATGGCCAGTACGCCGGCATGCTGTTCAAGAACGAGGTGTTCGGCCGCGTGATGACGGGCCGACCGCTGACCGCCTGGGTCAAGCAGGTGCGCGAAGATGGCAAGCTGGACCTGACCCTGCAAAAGCCGGGGCTGGCCCGGATGGATGACGCCGGTGCGCGCATCCTGCTGCGTCTGCAAAAGCAGGGGGGCAGCCTTGCGGTGGGAGACAAGAGCGATCCTGACGTCATCTACAAGATGTTCAGCATGAGCAAGGGCACCTTCAAGAAAGCGATCGGCGGCCTCTACAAGCAGGGCAAGATCGTCATCGAGGAGCACAGCATCCGCCTCGTGGGCTCCGACACGCCGGCAGGGGACGAATAAGGTGCCGAGTCCCTGCATCGGTGACTGCCGGGCCAAGGAGGGGCTCTGTCTCGGTTGTGGCCGCACCCTGACCGAGATAGGCCAGTGGTCCGTCATGGACAGCGAGGCCCAGCTGGCCCGCATGGCCGAGCTCGATGGCTCGAAGAGCACTCATGCCTGCCCGGGCTGCGGCGAGCCGGCGTTCTGCGCCGTGTCGGCGGGGGAACCCATCGAGCGCTGCTGGTGCAGCCAGCTTCCCGCGTTGCCCATGAGCGATGCCAGCGCCTGCTGGTGTCGCCGCTGTCTGGCCAAGGCCATCGCGACACGCCCCTGACTCGGGCATCGCAAAAAACGAAAAAGGCGCCTGGGGCGCCTTTTCTTATGCCTGTTGCTGGCGGTGCCAGCGGATATGCACGTCGTGCTCGCTTTGATCCCGGGGGAGCAGGAAGGTGGCGTAGATCACCTCGAACTCGTCCTGATGATCCAGCAAGCCGACCCAGACCTCGGCCCAACGTGCCATGTCCACCGGCTCGCCGAGTTCGGTTGACCAGTCGGCATTGGGCAGGGTTGCCTCCACCGCGCCACGTTGCTCGAACTCGAGGGTGATGTCGACGATTTGTTCGGGGGCCAGCATGTCGGCGGCCTGCTCCAGAAACTGATCATAGGCCCACTCGACCAGCTGATCCGGGCTACGTTGTTCCATGAAATCACTCCAGATACGTCCAGGTTCGCCACTTTAACAAGTATTGGGATGGGCAGCCAGCCCGGGGGCGGTGACGCCGTGCTGTCAAATGGCGGGATCAGGGGATAAGGTTAACAGAGCCGCCAGCAGGGGCGGCGTGACGGGGCGGCCTGACAAGATGAAGCGACGACAGTACAGAAGGCAGATCAAGCGGCGGCGCGAAACCTGGTGGTGGCACTATCTGCCCCTTCATCGGGAAACCGTCGGCGGCCATCTGGGGCCCGCCTCTGATCCGCAGGATGGCGCTACTCTGTGCCGTGGACCCGGTTCAGGGTGACTTGCCCGAGTTGACCCATCTGACGACGGATCCAGGCCGAGCGCTGCTGCACATAGGGTGAGGGGGGCTTTACCCGATAACGCCAGGGGTTGGGCAGGGCGGCGGCGAGCAGGGAGGCCTCGTAGCGGGTGAGGCGTATCGCCGGTTTGCCGAAGTAGTGTCTGGCGGCCGCCTCGGCGCCATAGATGCCGGGTCCGAACTCCACGATGTTGAGATACACCTCGAGAATGCGGGACTTGTCCCAGCCCAGCTCCATCAACAGGGTGAACCAGGCCTCTATCCCCTTGCGCAGGAAGCTGCGATCGCTCCACATGAAGAGGTTCTTGGCGGTCTGCTGGCTGAGGGTGCTGGCACCGCGCACCCGCCCGCTTTGCTGGTTGTACCTGAGGGCCGAGCTGATGGCATCCATGTCAAAACCGTGATGTTCGGCAAAGCGCTGATCCTCAGCGGCGATCACCGCCAGTTGCAGCTCCCGGGAAATCTGCTCAAGTGGCACCCAGTCGTGCTTCACCTCGGCCACCTTGGCAGGGGGAAACAGGGCGCGTTCGAGGCGCCAGGTCCACATGGGGGGGTCGATGAAGCGCAGCAGCGCGACCGAGACGATGGTGCTCGCAAAGGCGGCCAGCAGCAGCTTGCCGAGCCAGCCCAGCAGTCGCCGTCTGCGTGAAGGCCTCACGGGCGCGGGCCCGCCGTCCCAGTCATAGTGGCCAGGATCATCGGGATCCGGAATTATTGGGGCAGCCATTCGATGTGGCAGAACTTCTCGTCAACGCGGCGGGAGAGCAGCATGCGGGCAAACAGGTGCTCGTACTCTTCTTGTTCGTTGCCAAGACCGACCCAGATCTCGGCATAGTCGGCGTCGCTCACCTCAAACCCCACGTCAGCCGCCCAGTCGTCGGCGGGATCGGTCTCCGCCAGCAGGCCGCGGTCGTTGAACTCCTGATTGAAGCGGACGATCTCCTGCTCGGGCAGGTTGTCGGAGGCCAGCTCCATGAAGAGTTCGAGGGCGGTGTCGAGCAGTTCCTCGACGCTGTGCATTTCGTCATTCAAAGACATAAAAGCCGTGTTCCAGATAAGGGGAGAGGGAAAGTCCGTCGGCAGCGCCTCGGGGTGCGCGGTATTCTAGCTGGCCCTGATGCCCTTGGCGAGATGCCGGGACGCCAGGCATTAAAAAACCGGATCCTGGGAAAGGATCCGGTCTTCATTGGGGGAAGGGGTCGCGCATGGTGCGTCAGCTCATCCCTTCTTCTGGTCGTCGGCGAAGGTGATGTTGAGCTCCAGCACCGACAACTCGTCACTCTTCTGATCAAGCTGGACGGTTATCTTGTCCGGGTCGATCTGCACGTATTTGCGGATCACGTCGAGGATGTCCTGCTTGAGCTGGGGCAGGTAATCCGGCCCCCCTCTGGATGAACGCTCGTGAGCCACGATGATCTGCAACCGCTCTTTGGCCAGTTGTGCGGTGTTCTGTTTCTTGTTGGAACGAAAATAATCCAATAATGACATGCTTAACTCCCGAACAGTCGGCTAAAGAAGCCCTTCTTCTCTTCTTCCAGAAAACGGAAATCCTTGGTGTCACCCAGCAGACGGGCGACGGCGTCCTCGTAGGCCTGACCGGCATCGGACTCCTTGTCCAGAATGACCGGCTCGCCGGAGTTGGAGGCGCGCAGCACCGCCTGGGACTCCGGGATCACCCCGAGCAGTTTGATGGCCAGGATCTCCTGTACGTCCTGCACGCTCAGCATGTCGCCGCGGTTGACGCGGGTCGGGCAGTAGCGGGTCAGCAGCAGGTGCTCCTTGATGGGATCCTCACCGCGCTCGGCACGGCGAGACTTGGAGGCCAGGATACCGAGGATGCGATCCGAGTCACGCACGGAAGAGACTTCCGGGTTGGTGGTGACGATGGCCTCGTCGGCGAAATAGAGCGCCATCAGGGCACCGGATTCGATACCGGCGGGGGAGTCGCAGACGATGTAGTCAAACTGCATCTCCGCCAGCTGATCCAGGATCTTCTCCACCCCTTCACGGGTCAGGGCATCCTTGTCCCGGGTCTGGGAGGCGGGCAGGATGAACAGGTTTTCGCAACGTTTGTCCTTGATGAGGGCCTGGTTGAGGTTGGCTTCCCCGTTGATGACGTTGACGAAGTCATAGACCACGCGCCGCTCGCAACCCATGATGAGATCCAGGTTTCTCAGACCAATGTCAAAATCGATGACCACGGTCTTGTGGCCACGCTGGGCCAGACCGGTGCTCAGTGCCGCGCTGGTTGTCGTCTTGCCAACGCCACCCTTGCCCGATGTAACGACTATGATTCGCGCCATTCTCGCTTCCTTGTAACTCTATTTGATTCGGTCTATACGAAGTTGTTCATTGTCGAGCCGGATATGGACCGGCTCTTGTATCACGCCTGCAGGCAATGCATCGCTGAGCTGGAAGGTGCCCGCGATGGAGAGCAGCTCGGCCTGCAATTGCTGGCAATAAATGCGAGCCTTGGGATTGCCCTTGGCCCCTGCGATGGCTCGGCCACGCAGGGCACCATAAACATGGATGCTGTCATCGGCGATGACTTCGGCGCCAGGGCTCACCGAGCCCAGCACCACCAGCGAGGTGCCGGCTGCATAGATCTGCTGACCGGAGCGCACCGGGCCCACGTGGACCTTGCTTGCCTCCACGGGCGCTGGCACCGGGGGAACCGGTGCGGCCTCCACTGGCTTGGACTCAGGTGCTGGCGGCGTCGGCTCAGGTTCTGCCTTGCGGCTCTTGCCTGACACCATGACGGCGAGGCCTGCCGCCTTGGCGGCCGTCTTCATCGCCTCGTCCCGCGCCCCCGTGATCCCGACCAGCACGAAGTCTTCCGACTCGACCAGCTCCCTGAGCTGTTCGAAATCGGGGATCGCCTCGAGGCGTTCCACATTGAGGACGAGGGGGGCACAATTAAAAAACTGGGGGGCCTGCGCGACCTTGGCCTCCAGCAGTTGTCGGATCCGGGCCGGATTGCCATCGCTGAGATGCAACACAGAAATAGTGAAGGTGGTCCCTTTCAATTCGTTATCGCGTTCAACCATGAATCTTCCCCGAACCGAGACGGTAATACGTTATTGTTATTCAATTCCTGATGTTATAGTTTGCCACCACCAGAGGCAATAAACCCGTCGGATTATATCAATTTCCATGTTGTGTGCAGTCTATAAAAGTCGCAAAAAAGCCGAGACCTATCTCTTTATTGAACGAAGAGAGGACTTTTCCCGCGTTCCCGAGGTGCTGATGAGTACCTTCGGGCGTCCCGAACTGGTCCTGATGACCAAGCTGGACCCGGCCAAGCCCCTGGGGCTGGCCTCCACGGAGCGGGTGATGGCCGCCCTGAAGAGCCAGGGCTTTTATCTGCAGGTGCCACCGCCACCGGAAAACCTGCTGGAGCAGCACAAGGCGCAATTAAAGGGCGCACGATGAGGGCGGGGCGGCTGGCACTGCTGTTGTCAGGCGCCCTGTCGGGATCGCCGGTGCAGGCCGGCCCCGATTTTGACCAGTACGTGGCAAGCCTCAAAGAGCAGGCGCTGGCGGCGGGCATGTTGCCCGAGACGGTGAGTGCGGCCTTTGCGGATGTCCACCTTGTCGATGCCGCCATCGGGCACGACAAAAATCAGCCGGAATTCAAACTGACCCTGGACACATATATTCCCCGGGCGGTGCCGGAATGGAAAGTCAAGCAAGCCCAAACCTTATATCGCCAGCATTTGCCGCTGCTCACAAAAATAGGCCGGGAATATGGGGTACAGCCCCGCTTTATTGTTGCCTTGTGGGGAATTGAAACCAATTTCGGCAAAATAACCGGCCATTATCCCCTTATCTCTTCTCTCTCGACCCTGGCCTGGGACGGTCGCCGTGAAGCCTTCTTCAAAGGCGAGTTGTTCGATGCCCTGCGCATTCTGGAGCAGGGACATGTGAACCCCGCCAACTTCAAGGGATCCTGGGCGGGGGCCATGGGACAGGTGCAGTTCATGCCCTCGTCATTCCTGCGATACGCGGTGGATCAGGACGGGGACGGCAAGAAGGATCTCTGGGGCAATCTCGCGGATGTATTTGGATCGGCTGCCAATTATCTGAGCCAGAACGGCTGGCGCGAAGACCAGACCTGGGGACGGCGGGTGAGGGTGCCAGAACGCCTGGACCCCGCCTTGCTGGGGCTTGATACCCGCAAATCCCTGGCGACCTGGCAGGCCCTCGGGGTTCGCCAGCAGGACGGCTCACCTCTGCCTGTGGTCGACATGCAGGCCTCCCTCATCCGCCCTGACGATATTCACGGGCGAAGCTACCTTGCCTATGACAATTACCGGGTACTGCGTCACTGGAATCGCTCCCCCTATTTCGTGGTGGCCGTCGGCACCCTGGCCGATCGCATCGTGAAATAGCTCTCCCCCCGTTCTCCTGTCACGGCGAACGGGTGGAGGTGATATGCCCGTCTCTTTTTATCCCTTGTCGGCCTCCCTTTATTCAGGAACGTCGCCCTTTAAATCGCGACCAAAAAAAAAGCGGGAATATATCCCGCTTTTTTCATGTCATCGCGACTCGGCGTTAGTCGCAGGCAACCTGCATCACCTTGATGGCCAGGCCACCGCGGGAGGTCTCGCGGTACTTGGAGTCCATGTCCTTGCCGGTGATGTACATGGTCTCGATCACCTTGTCCAGCGACACGCGCGGCTTGGAGGTGCGACGCAGGGCCATGCGGGAGGCGTTGACCGCCTTCATGGCAGCGATGGCATTGCGCTCGATGCAGGGTACCTGTACCTGGCCGGCCACCGGGTCGCAGGTCAGACCCAGGTTGTGTTCCATGCCGATCTCGGCGGCTTCACAGACGTGCTCGGGGCTGCCGCCCATCAGTTCGGTCAGGCCGGCGGCGGCCATGGAGCAGGAGACGCCCACTTCACCCTGGCAGCCCACTTCGGCGCCGGAGATGGAGGCGTTCATCTTGTAGAGCATGCCGACGGCGGCAGCGGCCAGATAGAAGCGGGTGTACTCGTCGCGGCCCACCGGCTGGATGAACTTGTCGTAGTAGGCCAGCACGGCCGGGATGATGCCGGCGGCGCCGTTGGTCGGTGCGGTGACGACGCGGCCACCGGCGGCGTTCTCTTCACTCACCGCCAGGGCGAACATGTTGACCCAGTCCACGATGTTCATGGGATCGTTGGAGAGGTTCTCGTTGGTGGTCAGCTGGCGGTAGAGCGGCGCGGCGCGGCGCGGTACGCGCAGCGGGCCGGAGAGGACGCCCTCGGTGCGGCAGCCGCGCTCGATCCCTTCCCGCATGGTGGTCCAGATCTTGCCGAGCTTCTTGTAGATCTCTTCCGGGGTGTTGAAGCACTTCTCGTTTTCCATCATCAGGGCGGAGATGGAGAGACCGCTCTGGCTGCAGTGGGCGATGAGCTCGGCGGCACTCTTGAAGGGATAGCTGACGGACATGTCGCCGCTGTCACCCTTGCCAAAGTTCTCTTCGTCGACGATGAAGCCACCGCCAATGGAGTAGTAGGTCTTGCTGTAGACGGCGTCATCTTCGATGAAGGCGGTCAACCTCATGCCGTTTTCGTGCAGGGGCAAGGCCTCGTCATGGAAGATCATGGCGCCCTTGGGGAAGCTGACGGTGTGGCAGTGCAGGCCGATGGGCAGACGACCGGTCTGCTCCACGCGGGAAATGAATTCGGGGATGGCGTCGATGTCGACGTTCTCCGGCAGGTTGCCCGCCAGACCCATGATGATGGCGGTATCCGTGTGGTGGCCTTTGCCGGTCCAGGAGAGGGAGCCATAGACATCGACCTGGATCCGGGTGATGTCACGGATCTTGCCGCCAGCACGCAGTTCATCCACGAACTGTTTGGCTGCCTTCATGGGGCCGACAGTGTGGGAAGAGGAGGGGCCAACACCGATTTTGAAGATATCAAAAACGCTGATCATGTAACAATTACCTCAGGGTAGAAGGGGGCGCCATGCCCACTCGCAGAAAAGGGATCCATGGGACGGGTCTGTCGTCACAAAGGCCAGGGAACCGGATAACCACAGTGTAACGGTTCAATGCCTAAAAAAAGTTGAAACAGATCTATTTTTGTTGAATTCGTGGCGCGAGTATAAAATTTATTTTGATGGTTATCCATTTTGTTAAGCGCCAGACAAACGTTTTGCAAAAAAATACCCGGCGATGCCGGGTATTCGAGTGCCATATGCGGCTTTATCACAGCGGCTTAACACTCGGTGATGTTGACGGCAAGGCCGCCCCGGGCGGTCTCCTTGTACTTGGTCTTCATGTCGTTGCCGGTTTCCCACATGGTTCTGATCACCTTGTCCAGCGACACCTTGTGCTCGCCGGTGCCACGCAGGGCGAGGCGGGCGGCATTGATCGCCTTGACTGCGCCCATGGCGTTGCGCTCGATGCAGGGCACCTGCACCAGACCACCGACGGGATCACAGGTCAGCCCTAGATTGTGCTCCATGCCGATCTCGGCGGCGTTCTCGACGATGGCGGGGCTGGCGCCCAGCAGCTCGGCCAGGGCACCAGCGGCCATGGAGCAGGCCACGCCGACCTCGCCCTGACAGCCCACCTCGGCCCCCGAGAGGGAGGCATTCTTCTTGTAGAGGATGCCGATGGCGGCGGCGGTGAGGAAGTACTGCATCAGCAGCTCGTCATCCACCTTGCGCACGAAGCGATCGTAATAGTGCAACACCGCGGGGATGATGCCCGCTGCGCCGTTGGTCGGCGCCGTCACCACCCGGCCCCCGGCGGCGTTCTCCTCGTTGACGGCCAGCGCAAAGAGGTCCACCCACTCCATCACCATCAGCGGATCCTTGTTGAAATTGGTCTCGCCACAGAGCTGGCGATAGAGGGCGGGAGCCCGGCGCTTGACCTTGAGGCCGCCTGGCAGCACCCCCTCGCTCTTGCAGCCACGCTCCACACACCCCTGCATCGCCTGCCAGATCTTGCGAAGCCCGGCCTTGATCTCCGCTTCCGAGCGAAACACCTTCTCGTTGGCCAGCATCAACCCCGAGATGGAGAGGCCGCTCTCCTGGCACTGGGCCAGCAGCTCGGCGCCGCTCTCGAAGGGATAGGGGATGGGGTGGGCAGCATCGAAGCGGGCCGCCTCTTCCCGGGCGTTGGCGAAGTGACTCTCCTCGATGATGAAACCGCCCCCGATGGAGTAGTAGGTCTGTTCGAACACAAGGGTGTCACCCTCATAGGCGCGCAGTGTCATGCCGTTGGAGTGGGCGGGAAGGGTCTTGCGCCGGTTGAAGAGGATGGCGCCGATGCGGGGAAATTCGCTGGGTTGCTCGCCGCCAAGGCAGAGGGTCTGGGTCTGCTCTACCTGGGAGAGGAAGGCGGGAATGGCCTCGATGTCCACGGATTCGGGTTCAAATCCGGCCAGTCCCAGGATGATGGCCTTGCCGGTGCCGTGCCCCTTGCCGGTCTGGCCCAGTGAGCCGTAGCACTCGACGACGACGCGTCCGGTACGGGAGAGGAGTGCGTTCGCTTTGAGGGTCTGGATGAAGGCGCAGGCGGCCCGCATCGGTCCCACGGTATGGGAGGAGGAGGGGCCTATCCCGATGGAAAACATGTCGAAGACACTGATCATGACGTACTCCAATTATGGATTTCGTCTAAACATTGTAAATTTTTTGTAGTCGTTGAAAAGGGGGGAGATAGCGGGGTGTGATGGCGGTAGGGAAATGGGCGCGGGAGAGGCGCGCCATGGGGGAGCCGCTCGGCATCCCATGGCGCCCGTGATACATCAGTCGAGAAACTCGCACAGATAGGCGGAGGCGATCTTCACTTCCAGCTTGAAGGAGGAGTGACCGGCCACGTCGAAGGATTCCCCCTGCTGGTAGGTGTGCCACTCATCTTCGTCGGCCAGCTGGATGGTGAGGGCGCCCTTGATCACCGTCATGCGCTCCGGGGCGGCGGTATTGAACAGGTACTCGCCCGCTTCCATCACACCAACGGTAGATTTCTCACCTTTTTGCTCGAAACCGATAGATTTAACATTTCCGTCAAAATACTCGTTAACTTTCAGCATCTTTTCTTCCCTGTATGCACGTTTGCAGAGCCAACGTAGCACACTGTTTTGGATGTTGTCATGGTAAAAGGAGCAAAAACAGCCGTGTCTCTTTTGAGGCTTTACTTTCTCATAAAGTTATCAATGCATTTCGTTAACGGATTCTGATGTAAAACGGGGCGCAAATATGAGATAAAGCGCACCGCCAGAGCAATGGAGAGGATTTGACGCTCTGGGTGGTCATTTACGCTGTAAAAGTGTGAGTAATTGCTAAATAAAGGAACATTCTGTGTTAACAAAAGGATTAATCAAAAACATCGGCTTCCAGGTAGTGGTGGCCATGGTGCTGGGCGCGCTGGTCGGGGCGCTCATGGGAGAGCAAGCCACGGTGTTTGCGCCGCTCGGCACCCTGTTTATCCAGCTGATCAAGATGCTGGTGATCCCGCTGGTGGCGGTGGCCATCCTGTCAGGGGCCGCCAATCTGGGGGCCAGCCCCGCCGCAGGCAAGATTGGCGTCACCACGCTCGCCTTCTTCCTCGGCACCTCCGCACTGGCGGTGTTCCTGGCGCTGGTGATGGGTCAGGTGTTCAAACCCGGTGTGGGCGTTGACTTTGGCGCCACTGCGGCCATGTTCTCCGGCGACTACGCCGACAAGGGTGCACTGCCCGATGCGGTGGCCACCCTGCTTGGCATGATCCCGACCAACGTGTTCAGCGCCTTGAACGAGGCCAACATCCTGCAGATCCTGGTGTTCTGCATGTTCCTCGGCATCGCCCTGGCCAAGCAGCCCCGCGAGCGCGCCAAGCCGCTGGTAGACGGGCTCAACACCCTGGTGGACGCCTTCGTCTGGATGATCAACAAGGTGATGCTGATCGCCCCCATCGGCGTCTTCGGCCTGATGGCCGACGCCATCGGCACCTACGGCTTCGACGTGCTGACTCTGGTGCTCAAGCTGTTCGTCGTCTATGTCGCCGCCATCCTCATCTTCGGCTTCGTGGTCTATCCGCTGCTGATCGCGTTCTTCTCCAACACGCCGGTACGCAAGTACTTCTCCGCGATGAAGAAGCCGCAGATCGTGGCCTTCTCCACAGCCTCTTCCATGGCGACCCTGCCGGTCAACATGGAGACCTGCGAGCGCGATCTGAAGGTGACCAACGCCACCGCTTCCTTCGTGCTGCCGCTGGGTGCCACCATCAACATGAGCGGCAATGCCATCTATTACGGCCTAGTCGCCATCTTCTTCGCCCAGGTCTATAACATCGATCTTTCCATGGGTGCCTGGGCGGCGATCATCGTCACCTCCACCCTGGGTGCCATCGGTCAGGCCGGTGTACCGGGCCCGAGCTTCCTGGTGGTTGCCGTGCTGCTGGCGGCCGGGATTCCCATCGAGGGTCTGCCGCTGCTGTTCGCGCTGGATCGTCTGTTCGACATGATCCGCACCGCGCTCAACATCACCGGCGATGCGGCCTGCGCCATCATCGTCGATCGCTACAGCCCGGATTACGATCCGAACCGCTGGAGCAAGGAGGCCTGATATCGGTCGTCCACGATGCATGACAAGAGGGAGGCTTCAAGCCTCCCTCTTTCATTTGTGTCTATTTGCTGGCGGTGTTCCCCGCTTGCCTCGCCCGTCTGAGTGACTCAGGGGGAGAGGTGTGCCAGGGCCTGGCGGCAGCGCTGTTCGGCCGCCTCCAGCTCCAGCAGGACCATCTGGATATCTTCCAGCTGCTGCTGCAGGGTCTCCCGCTTGTCGGCCACCAGCCCCAGCATGGTCTGCAACTGGGAGCGGCTGCTCTTGTCCGCATCGTAGAGATCGAACAGCTCCCGGATCTCTGCGAGGCTGAAGCCCAGACGTTTGCCGCGCAGGGTCAGCTTGAGCCGCACCCTGTCCTGACGGCTGTAGATCCTGTGCTGTCCCTGGCGGGTCGGGTTGAGCAGGCCCTGATCCTCGTAGAAGCGGATGCTGCGGGTGGTCACATCGAACTCGCGAGCCAGTTCGCTGATGCTGAAGGTGCGGGTGTCGTCCCTGGATTTGGTCATGGGGCTGTCTTGGCTGCCATCTGGTTGTCAATGCAGGCTGGCACCTTACCCAAACGTCAACTTCCCCGCAAGTCTTGTTCCTGTCGCGGTCGCGGCATATGTTATCCCGATGTAACAAGGAGAGTGCTATCGATGGATATCGTGATTGTGGCGGCCAAACGTACCCCCATGGGGGCCTTCCAGGGGGCCCTGAGCGCGCTCGGTGCCCCCGAGCTTGGCGCCTGCGCCATCCGCGCCGCGCTGGCGCAGGCCGGGATGACGGGGGAGCAGGTCAATGAGGTCTATATGGGTAACGTGCTGAGCGCAGGGGTCGGCCAGGCGCCAGCCCGCCAGGCGGCGCTCAAGGGGGGGCTGCCGGACAGCGTGCCCTGTACCACCATCAACAAGGTGTGCGGCTCCGGCATGAAGGCGGTGATGCTGGCGGCGGACAGCCTGCGCCTGGGGGAGGCCGAGGTCGTGGTGGCGGGGGGCATGGAGAGCATGAGCCGCGCCCCCTATCTGCTGGACAAGGCGCGCAGCGGTTTTCGCATGGGGCACCAGAGCGTGCTCGATCACATGTTCCTGGACGGCTTGCAGGATGCCTACGAAGGCCATCTGATGGGTCATTACGCCCAGTTGAGCGCCGATCGCAGCGGACTGACCCGGGCCGACATGGATGCCTTTGCCATCGCCTCCCTGGAGCGGGCGCTGACGGCGCAGCGCAGCGGTGCCTTTGCCGCGGAACTGGCTCCCGTTATGGCCTCTGAGGATACCCTGCTGCTGGCCGAGGATGAGCAACCGGGCAAAGCCAGGCCCGACAAGATCCCCGGCCTCAAGCCGGCCTTCAGCAAGCACGGTACCATCACGGCGGCCAATGCCAGCTCCATCTCGGACGGGGCGGCAGTCCTGGTAGTGATGCAGGGCGAGAGCGCTGCCCGGCTCGGATTGCCGGTGCTGGCCAGGGTAGTGGGTTACCAGAGTCACGCCGCCTTGCCGGCGGAGTTTACCAGTGCCCCCGTCGGCGCCATCGACAAGTTGCTGGCCCGGGTGGGCTGGGCGGTGGAGGAGGTGGACCTGTTCGAGGTGAACGAGGCATTCGCCATGGTGAGCATGCTGGCCATGGCAGGGTGCGGCATTCCCCATCACAAGTTGAACGTGAACGGCGGGGCCTGTGCGCTGGGGCACCCTCTTGGCGCCAGTGGCGCCCGCATCCTGGTGACCCTGATCCATGCCCTGCGTGCCCGCGGGCTCAGACGAGGGGTGGCGAGCCTGTGCATCGGGGGAGGGGAGGCAACGGCCATCGCCATCGAGGCAGGCTGAATGCGTGGGTGAGAGTGCTGCGGCTTGATGAAATGACAACGTCCCTTCAAGAGGGACGTTGTCATTTCTGGTGGGAGTGGACCGGTTGCTCTTCCATGGCCTGAAGCTGCTGGTTGACCCAGGCGGTGGCGCTCAGATAGAGGTGGCTGACCTTCTCTTCGTTGAGGCCGAGCCGGACGGTGTTGGCGGCGACCCGCTGCCAGTCGGCTTTCTCGAAATCTTCACAGAACGCCAGGTAGAACCCGAGCTTGCCCTTGCGGGTGAGCAGGGCGGCACGAATGTCGTCGGTCAGGGGAATGGAGCCGAGCAGCTGATCCAGCGGTTCGCCCATGAGCACGTCCAGCAGGGAGAAGAGGCCGGTGACAAAGGCTTGCTGTGCCTGCTCTGCGGGCGCATGGGTCTGGGCCAGCAGTTCGCAGAACCGGGCTCTGATGAGGGACATCTGGTGGAGTTCGGCACTCTTTTCACTCCCCGCACTGGTGGCGGCGATCAGGGCGACGAAGCGCTTGAGCTGGGCGTGCCCCAGGGAGCTTGCGGCCTGGCGAAACGAGGCGATGGGTTGTGGGAAGCGCTTGAGGTGGTTGATGTAGCGCAGCAGCTTGAGAGAGAGGGTGAGATCCTGATTGAGCAGTTGCTCAATCTTGTCCAGATCCGGTTCGGTCTGATTGACCACCTCGAGCAACTGCATCACCACCAGTTGGGCCGGCGGTATGGTGGGCTGTTGAACCATCTGGGGGCGGCTGAAGAAAAATCCCTGGAACAGGGTAACGCCGAGCTGCTTCATCCGCTCGAACTCGGCCTGATCCTCGACTTTCTCGGCCAGATAGGTGAGGGGCAGGTGGCGATGATTCGCCATGAAGTGCTCGATGCAGGGTTGCGGCGTGCTGCGCAGGTCGAACTTGATGATATGGATGTAGGGGAGGAACCTGTCCCAGTCTGAGACCATGGTGAAGTCATCCAGCGCCAACCGATAGCCCAGCCCATAGAGCTGGATCACTTTCTCCAGCAGCGCATCGTCGGGCTCGGCATCCTCCAGGATCTCGATCACCACCTTGTCACGGGGGAGGCATTCGGCCAATCCGTCCAGCAACAGGGAGTGGGGGAAATTGATGTAGCAGGGGTGATCCCCGATGAGCTGATCGATGTTCTGCTGCAAGAACTGCTCGGCAACCAGCCTGGAAGTGGCCTGCTGTGCGGAGACGGAGGGAAATACATTGTCCAGGCTGTCGCGAAACAGCAGCTCATAGGCTTGGGTGTTCAACTCCCGATCCAGAATGGGCTGCCTTGCTACATAGGAATACATGCATCTCTCCACCATGGTTACAGGCTTGATTCTATGGTGAAGCGGATCACTATGCCAGTGCCGACCGGTCGGGAAGGTCAACAACTGGCATACTATTTGTCAGGAAACCCGGGGTGTCAGAACAAGTAGTTGAGCTGCAGGCCGGCGAGCCAGGCATCCCCTTCCGAGGTGCCATTGAAAGTGGAGGTGGTCTGCGGGATGCCGGGCCTGAGCTGCATGGTTTCGCTCACGTCCACTTTCTTGCCGTCGATCAGGGTCAGCCCCAGATCCAGCGAGAGGTGGCGGTCAATCTGGTAGCCCACGCCAGCGCTGTACCAGACCCGATCCGAGTCGGGGATGGAGATGGTGCGGCGATCCGCCGGGACCGGGCTGCGGTCGTAGGCGATACCGGAGCGCAGTTGCCATTGGGGGGCCAGCTGGTAGGTCATCCCCAGGGCATAGCGCCAACTGTCTTCCCAGTGCTCCTCCTTGATGTGCATGGTGCCGTGGTGGTCGAGCTCGGATTCGAGCTGCACGAACTTGCTCCAGTTGGTCCAGTTGATGCTGGAGTGGAGTGCCAGCGTTGGGGTGAGCTGATGGAACAGGGCCAGCTCGGCGGTGGCGGGCAGGGGCAGATCCAGGCTGCCGGTATCGGTGAAGGGCTGGCCCCTTTGATCGATGCCGATGGCGTCACCGGAGAGGGTCAGGGTCACGTCGTGGCGATAGGATAGACCGACGCGGGTTGCCTGCGACAACTCAAGCAGGGTGCCCAGGTTCCAGCCCATGGCCCAGCCATCCCCTTTCAGGTGCTTGGCTATCTGGTTGTTGGAGGGGAAAGTGCCGCCCACTTCCCCTTCCCCCTGAATGGCGGAGAGACCGGCCCCGACGGACCAGATGCGGTTGATGCGATAGGCCAGGGAGGCCCCCAAATCCACTGTCTTGATGTCGGAGACGTTGCCGAAGTGACCGGCGTTGTAGTTGTCCGGCATCTTGACCCCGAGTCCGTAATAGGAGGTGGCGGCAAGTCCGAGGCGCCATTGCTCGCTGAGGGGCACGATGAGATAGGCGTTGGGCACCCAGGCGCCACCCGCAATGTCGTGGGCTCCGGCATCCAGGCTGACCGGCCCCTGGGGGGTAGGCACCCGGGTGGTGCCCTCGATGTTGACGTCGGGGTGCACGTGGATAACGCCGCCGGAGAAGGCCAGGGTATCGAACCGGGTCATGGCGGCGGCATTGCGGGAGAGCACGCTGGCATTGTCGGCGATGGCGGCCTCACCCGCGAAGGCACGCCCCATGCCTGTGGCGGATTGCTCCGCGAGCTGGAAGCCGGCAGCCTGCACCTGGCTCGACAGCAGCAAGAGGGCTATGAGGGAGGGTTTGAACGTCGGATGCATGGTCTTTCCTCGGGATGAACTGGGTGTTCATTCTGTTATTCGGTTGGGGCCGGGATTTTATATGGTATGACCAGCAAGGCAACGGGGAGAGGGGAACGTGCGGCAAAACGGGATTAAATGCTGAAAGAAATCCCCATAACAGCTTGATAAAAAAAGAAAAGAGTACAGTTGTTTACTACAGCTGTGCGCTCAGTTGGCGAAATTGGATAAAAAAAGAGCGCCCTGGGGCGCTCTTGATGATGACATGAAAATCAGAATTTCATGTTGAACTGGGCGGAAGCCAGCAGGGCGTTGCCGTGAGAGGTGCCCTTCCAGCGCAGCGCATCGCTGTGGTTGCGCAGGCCTTCGTTCACGTCCACTTCCTTGCCGTCCAGATAGGCCATGCCGAAGTCGAGGCTCATGTCCGGATTGATGTGGTAGGTGGCACCGGCGCTGTACCAGATACGGTCGGAGTCAGGAATGCTCAGGCTGCGGTATTCCGGCTCGATGGGGCTGTTGTCGTAGGCGAAGCCGATACGGGCTTCCCAGGACGGGTTGACGTACCAAGTACCGCCCAGGGCGTAACGGGCAGAGTCCTTGAACTTCTCGTCTTTTTGCAGGCACACGCCGCCGGCGCAGTTGCTGCTGGTGGCCTTGAGCTCCTGGAAGGCGCTCCAGTCGGTCCAGTTCACGGAGTAGTGGACAGCGAATTGCTGGTTCAGGCGGTGGTAGCCTGCAAATTCGGCCTGGGCCGGCAGATCCAGCTTCAGGTTGCCATCGACGACGCGGTTGCCGGAGGTGGCACCCTGGAAGTCGCCGTCAAAGCTCAAGTCCACCTGGGAGCGGTAGGTCAGGGCGAGACGGTTGTTTTCGTTGATCTCGTACAGGGTGCCGACGTTCCAGCCAAAGCCCCAGGTGTCACCCTTCAGGTGAGCCAGACGGGTATCGGAGTTGGCACCCGGAATGGCAGCGGAGAGCGCACCGGCATAACGGTTCAGCTCGGCGGCGGCGTAGACGGCATTGATGCCGGCACCGACGCTGAAGCTGGAGTTGATGCGATAGGCGATGTTGGGGTTGATGTTGAAGGTCAGCAGCTCGGTGTCACCGGCGCCGGCACCGGCCGCGAAGGTCTTGGAATATTCGGTGGAGAGGCCGTAGTTGGAGAAGAGGCCGATCCCCCAAGCCCACTGATCGTTCAGGGGCTGGATGAAGTAGGTGGCCGGCACGAAGGCATCGGGGGCGATGTCGCTCTCGCTGGACGGAGCCAGCTTGGTGGAGCCGGCATAGATGTCGCCAGCCACGTCCACGTCGGGCTTGATATAGGTGCCGGATACAGACAGTGCCATCTTGTCGAAGGTGGTCATGGCCGCCGGGTTGCGGGACAGCACGGCCGCGTTGTCGGCGATGGCTGCTTCACCTGCGTAGGCGCGCCCCAGACCGGAGGCCGAGTGCTCGTTCAGCTGGAACGCGGCGGCGAAGGTCTGGGTGCTGGCCAGGGTCACGGCCGCAGCGATCAGGCTTTTCTTGAAAAAGGCAGTTGTCATAGTGTTCTCTCTTTGTAAGCAGATTTTCTGTCGACATCGCGGCTCTTTGGCGGCTATTGACGACATGATCTGTTGTTATGTCAGCTTCTTCCCATTCATTGCTGGCGTGATTCTATGGATCTGGTAGGAGGTAAGAAATCAGACCAGTGACAGCAGAATACATAAAAGTTTCCATTGTGTTAATCATTTGTTTTAACTTGCCGTTTTATTAGGCTGATTTATCTATTATTGGATAAATAAAGCACAAATGGTGCCGTTTGCGTCATTTAAAATAAATGGTAGAAATGTGACTTCGCGCGGGCAATGGGCGGGAACATGCGGGGATGTGGGGATGAACAGGCAGACAATGAGGATGTCTGCCTGTGATGTGGCTGAGGCGGAGGACGAGTCAGCCTGGATCAAGGTCTGTTAAATGGACCAGTGCAGACGTGACTCAAGCTGGCGGGCAACCGGGGCGAGGGGTTCCTGCATGTCTCCGATGAGCACCATGTTGGCCCCCTTGAGCGGCAGTATCTCCCCCTTGAGGGTCCCGTCTGCAAAATCGGACTGGATCGTCAATGGCAGGTGCTTGGGGACGAGGAACAGGGTGACCGGTCCCATCTTGCCCTGCAGCACCATGTGCAGGGCCGGTCCCTGGTAGAAGGCGCAGTGGTTGACATAGGTTACCTTCATGCCCGGCATCTCGCTCAGGGTGGCGCCATATTTCTCCATTTTCGCGTTGATGGTGTGCAGGCTGACCCGCTCATCCACCGCATGAATGAAGGGCTCTTCCCCATAAACGTGGGACATGGCGACCTGAGCCAGCGACAGGGTGTCCGGTGCCACAGGCCAGCTGATCCAGCGGGTGCTCATGCCGAGCAGGAAGGCGACCGAGGCCGCGATAGCCAGAGCGCGCCATTGCGTGCGTGCAGGAGTGACGGGCAGCGGGACCACCTGCTCCTCTTCGGCTGCCATCGCCTGCCTGAGCAGGATCCGCTCCGCAAGACCGGCCGGTACGTCCACTTCCAGAGTGCTGCGCACCTGGCGCTCGAGCTGCTGCATCTCGTCCAGATGCTTGCGATTGGCCGGTGACGCCTCGGCGGCTTTCAGGAAGGCGGGATCCCTGTCCGAGGGGTGAGTGATGGCCCGGCGGCGAAATTCAAGCTCATCCATTGGTGTGTCCTCTCTGTTGTTTCGCAGACTCCATGGCCTCTTTTATCTGGTTGCGGGCGCGAAACAGCCTTGTCATGACGGTGTTCTTGTTCAGGCCGAGTTGCTCGGCGATCTCTTCCCCGCTGAATCCCCCCAGTACCTGCAGCAGCAGCGGCTCCTGATATTCGGCAGGCAGGCGGGCGATGTGGCGCCTGAGCCATTCGTGCTCCATCTCCTGCTCGCTTGGCAGGACACCCTGATCCCGCAGGGGGTGCTCGTCGAGGTCGACAAGATCGAACTGCTTTCGCTCAAAGCGGCGGGCATTCTCCCGCCGCAATATGGTGATGAGCCACGCCTTGGCAGCCTTGTCGTCCAGCAGGGTATCTATCGCCTTCCAGGCGCGCAGGAAAGTCTCCTGCACCAGATCCTCGGCGATTTGCGGATCCCGGCACAACCAGTAGGCGTAGCGGTAGATGTCCCCGTGCAGGGCGTGCACCAGGGCTTCGTACTTGGTTTGTTTGTCTGCCATCTCTTCATAGACCGGAGAAGCGCAGGGATCCTTTCCCGTGTCGGCCCTTTTTCTTCTGAAAAAACCTAACGCCATAAAGGGGTGTCCTGTTTCATGAGGGGCGCATCATGCACGCATCCACGCCAGTATTCGAAGACCATAGGCTATCGTAAAGCTCTCCCAGGTGCACAGCGCCCTGGCGAGCGCCAGTCTGGGCAGGTGTTCGCCAGGGGCGAGTACGGGGGCAAAGCAGGCCCGATCCAGGCCGTCCAGCAGTGCTCCCATGGCGGGGTCGCGGTGACAGGGCAGCCTGGCCAGATGCAGACAGGGGGCGTCCCAGCGCAGGACGGCCCAGGTCAGCAGGGTTTCCCTGGCCTCGTCAGGAGAGCCCGTGGCGAGGGCCCGTTGCAGGCGATAGAAGGCGTGCCAGCGCGGCCAGCGGCGCATGAATGCCCGCAGCAGGATGGCCAGGAGCACCCAATAGAGATACTGGGTCCCCGGTGTGGGGGAGGCGGGAGTGGCGCTCTCCCTTGCCGTGAACACCAGAGGATGTGCGGGCAGGTGCGCCTCCTCGATGCGACCGCTCTGGGTGTTGAACCAGCGCAGGGTCTGGGGGGGCAGCACATAGCGCCCCGCCTCGTCGGCGGTCAGGGCCTGGCGCCACTGGCGCTCGAAGCGAAGCGCCCCCTCGGCCACGAATCGCTCCTGCTGCTGCTCGCCGTCCGGCTTCATGGAGAGGCCGGCGGGCAGGGGCGGGGCCGGCAAGGGGGGCAGGCGGTTGCCATCCCCCCCTTCCATCACCAGGGTGAGGGTGCGGATCACCGGCTCACCCACCCTGGCCTGCGCCGGGCTGAACTGCTGGCGCAACACCAGGCTGCTCGCCACCGGCTCCAGGGGGGCCTTGTCCACCTTGATGAAGAGGGTCGCCGCCCTGGCGGACAGCAGATCCCCCGCGTTGCCTGGCGCGGTCGCACCGGCCTGGTCCTGGTGCGGCAACCGCCCCTGAAAGCGGGGGGATTCGACGGGATGGAGCCCGGGCCCTTTGGCCTGCAGCAGCCATTTTCGGGTGAGACGCCCGGGCAGGCCGGGGCTGGCGGGAGAATCCCAGCGATCCTCGCCAAGGCGGCGGATGGTAAAGGCCGGGGTGATGGGCTCGCCGAGGTTGGGGGCCTCCAGGTTGGCAGGCAGCCAGAGGGTCAGCTCATAGATGAAGGGCTGGCCGGGGTAGAGATTCCCCTCATGGAGCACCCGGGCCTGCAGCTCGACCGGAGAGAATACCGGGTCTTGTGCCGGCATCAGGGTGCCGTCCAGAGAACGTGTCGGCACCACCAGGGAGGGGGTGAGATCGGCGCCAAGGGGCAGGGAGGGCACCTGGAGCGGGCTGGTATCGAGCAGGTGCAGGGGGATCTGCCAGCGGGTCAGGCTGCGGCTCTGGGCACTGACCCGCTGGATGCTGACCCGCCCGACCGCAAACTGGCGCAGCAGCGGTTGCAGGTTGAGATCCTCATCGCGGTACAGCCCGTCGGCCTCGATGATGAGCAGCCAGTCGCGCTCGCTCGCCCCCGGCAACAGCTCGGCCTCGACAGGGGCGGCCTGCACCCGCATGGCGCACAGGGCGAGCAGCAGCCAGCAGCCGATCCGGGGGGAGAGCAAGCGCAGCACGAGGATCACCAGGGCTCCTCCACCTTGATCAGGGGGCGGCGCAGGGCCTCCTTGCGAAGGCGCTGCTCCAGCAGCAGCACGGGGGGCGCCGGGGGGCGAGGAGCCTCTGAGGCGCGGGCGGGGTCGGGAGTGTCGGCCTGCGCCGGGGCATTTGCCGAGGGCGTTGTCTGCGGCGGGTTGGCCCGTAGCAGGGCCAGGTTGTGCAAGGCATCCCTGTGCCCAGGTTCAAGGCGAAGGGTGCTCAGATAGGCCTGCTCCGCGGCGGCAAGATCCCCGAGCCAGACCAGGGCATTGCCCCTGTTGTAGTGGGCGGTGGCGCTGTTTGCCCTGCCATAGGCGGCGACGGCCCTGGCGTAATCCCCGGCTCTATACCTGGCGTTGCCTTGCCAGACCGGATCCTGGAAGGCGTTGGCCGCTTCCCGATAGTGTCCCTGGCGATAAGCCTGCCAGCCTGCTTCATCTTGTCGGGAGGCCGCCTGCAGGGAAGGGGGCGCGACGCCAATGACGAGGATCACCAGCAGCCAGTGGGCGCCGATCCGCGCCAGCAGCGCCAGGGGGAGCAAGGTGATGAGCAGCCAGGGGCCGAGATCCCGGGATTGCCCCTGCGTCAGGGTCTGGCCCATGGGCAGGGGGGCAAAGCGGGGCAGGCCGGAATCAAGCCAGGCCAGCCTGCCTCCGGTACTGGCGGCAAGGGCGGCCATGGCCTCCTCGTCGGGCGCCGGCAAGGTGTGGCCGATCGGGCTGCCGAGCTGCCAGCGCTCGGCAGCCACGCCGGGCAGCCGGGTCTCCTTGCCCCCGCTGGCCAGCAGGATGTCGAGCCGCGGGGCCGAGCCTGCCTTGCAGAACAGGTCGTTGAGGCAGGGCCAGAGGGCGGCGATGCGATCGCGCGCTGTCCCGGAGAGGCCGTCAGTCACGAGCAGCAGACGGGCGGACTGGCCCGGCGGGATCAGGGTGAGGGCCAGGGTCACGGCGCGCTCGGGGGCGCTGCCCTGGACAGGCATGATCGCCGGGCGCAGGTCCGGCAGCAGCAGGGCGATGGCCTGATGATCCCGGGTGGGAGGCATGGCGAGGTAGGCATCCCCGGCAAACAGGATGAAGGCGATGGGGTGGGCCGCGTCCTGCCGCGCTATGTCGGCCAGCATCTCCTGCAATTCCAGCCTCACCCGGGTTGCCCGGTCCGGCGCCAGATCCTGTGCCAGCATGGAGTCGGAGAGATCCAGCAGCCAGATATCGAGGGCCGGGCTCGGCATGGGGAGACTCTGCTGGCGCAGGGCTGGGCCCGAGAGCGCGAGGATCACCGGCAGACAGGCAAGCCAGCGCCAGGGGATGGCCCGATGGCGGCTCGGCAGCAGATAGGCCTGCATGGCCGGGGAGAGCAAGCCGGGATCGCGGCGGCGGCGCCACCCCTGCCACAGCCAGGGGAGCAGGGCCAGCAACCAGAGGGGGCGCAGCAAGATCAGCTCCATGGTGCCACCATCATGGCCTGCCTATTCATGGGATGGCCTGTGTGACAGGGGGATGTGCCAGCGGGCTGGCCAGCAGAGCAGCAGCCAGGCCAGGGCCAGTGGCCAGGGGTAGAGCTCCTGGTGGGGCCGGGAGACGGTCTGGGGCCGGGCGAGGGGCTCCAGGGTGTCGATGGCCTGGTTGATGGCGGCGAGATCGCCACGGTTGCGGGCGCGAAAATAGCGGCCTCCTCCCAGCGTCGCCAGCTGCTGCAACAGGGCTTCATCCAGTTCGGCACTGGGATCGGCGTCCCCTGCGGGCCCGGCGAAGGTGTCGGGGTCGGCGCCCACCCCCAGGGTATAGAGACGGATGCCGGCTTTGGCGGCGAGCCTGGCCTCGGTCAGGGGATCCGCATTGCCCGAGGTATTGCGCCCGTCCGTCACCAGCAGCAGGGCGGTGGGGCGGGTGGGGTCGGCGTGCTGGCGTGCCAGCAGGATGGCTTCCCCCAGGGCCGTGGTGCGCCCCACCAGATCGAAGTCGAGCTCCCTGGCCAGGGTGAGCAGGGCCCCGGTCTCCTGGGTGAGGGGGGAGAGCAGATAGGCGTGATCGGCAAAGACGACCAGGGCGATGCGATCCCCCGGGCGGGAGGCGACAAGGTTGCTTATCTGCTGGCGCACCGCGGCAAGCCTGTCCGTTTGCTCTCCGTCATCCAGCATGTCCTGGGTGCGCATGCTGTCGGAGAGATCCACCGCCAGGATGAGGTCCCGGCTGCTCTGGTAGTGAATGATCGGGGGCTCCTGCCACTGGGGGCGGCACAGAGCCAGTACCAGGGCGCACCAGCAGATCATCATGCGCCACAAGGGCTGCCCCGCCTGGGGCTGGAGCAGGGGAAAACCTCCGTGAACGAGCCGGTTTCCTCCCTTGCGCCCCTTCATGGGAGGCAGGCCGAAGCGCACCAGCAGCGGCAGGGCGAGGGCGAGGGAAAACCAGGGCCAGGCGAGGATCATCGCGTACCCTCCGGGGGAGGTGCCCCTCGCTTGCTTGCCGGGAATCGCGGCGCACTGACGCAGCGTCGCCCCCAGGCGAGATAGGCGAGGCGCAATCTTTTGCGCTGTGCCTCATCGGGTACTCTGCCCCCATAGAGCCAGAGCGGCCACTGGGCGGCAAACCGGGAAAAATCGCTCCCCCCCTTGCTGTCCAGCCAGGCGAGCCAGTCCTCCCCTTGCAGGGGGGCCGCCTCGGGCCAGCGGGCCATGGCCGCTTCTCGCAGGGCATCCTGCAGCCTGGGGACGAGATCGTCTGCCTGCCAGTCTATCCGGAGCGCCCAGTGGCGCTGGCGCCACAGGGTGAGGGCCGTCATGGCGATCAGGCAAGCGGCGATCGCCGCGATCAGCAGCCCACCGAGGGCCATCAGGCGAGGATCCTGTGCAGGCTCGAGAGCGGGGCCTTGGTGGATGTCGCGCAGCTCGGCACGAATGGCTTGCAAGGCCTCGCTGGACGAGGGCTGGCGATATGCATCCGGTGCGGGCACGCCCTGCTCCCCCTTCAAAACAGACGGCATCCGCCCTCCTGCCACTGGCGTTGCAGGGTGGCGCCGTTGTCGAGGCGATAGAGGCGCGTCACCAGGGGCAGTAACTGCTGGCGACAGGCCTCGGCCTGTTCGTCGGCCGCCCTCTGATAGCGGGCGCGAAAGCGGGGATCTTCTCCCGCGAGCCAACCGCTGTGTCTGCCTGCCTGCACTGCCAGCTGCCCCTGCTCGGGCAGGGCGGCTTCCAGGGGATCGCGGATCTGCCAGTAGTGGATATCGTGGCGCGGGCGAAGACGTTGCAACTGCTGGCAGAGGGCCTGGTCCGGTGCCTGGTGATGGCTTATCAGGGTCAATCTGGCCCCGTGGGGCAGGGTGAGTCGTGCCAGGGTCTGGGCCAGCGTCCAGGGCTGGGGGGCGCGATCCAGCCCTGCCTCGTAATGGCGGCAGAGCGCTTCCAGCAGAGGCATGAGAGAGCCGCGCTGGTGCTCTGTGTGGGGGACTGCGCCCTGGCAGATCAAGGTATTGGCCTGTTTCTCCCCCTGCCAGAGCAGGGCGGCGGCCAGCTCGCAGCCAAGGCGGGCCTTGAGCTGGGCGCGGGAGCCAAAGTACATGGCGGGTGAGAGATCCAGCAGCAACCAGTGGGCTTGATCCTGCTCTTCCCCGTAGAGGCGGGTGTGGGGGCGGCCAAGGCGGGCGGTGACCCGCCAGTCGATGTGACGCACCTCGTCACCGGCCTGATAGAGGCGAAGCTCCCTGAAATTGAGCCCGGGCTGGCGCCCGATACGCCCCTGGGCCGCCTGATGAATGCGAGCACGCTCGCCCTGGCGCGTCCAGAGGCGCACCGCCAGCAGCCGCTGGAGGGTGAGGGCGATGTCGGGGTGATCCCGGGGCTCGGCGACGGGGGTCATGGCGACAGGGCTGCCTGCGGGGGTCGGCTCAGGGGCATGGAATGGCATCCAGCAGCAGGGTGATGAGCGCCTCGCTATCGAGGTTGTCCGCCAGCGCCTGATAACTCGGGATGAGGCGGTGGCGCAGCACGGCTGGCGCCAGTTGCTGGATGTCTTCGGGCAATACGAAGTCGCGCCCGGCGAGCCAGGCCCGGGCCCGTGCGGCTCTTGCGAGGCCGATGCTGGCTCTGGGACTGGCCCCCACCGCGACCAGGGGGTCTAACTCGGGGCACAGGCCGCTGCCGGGGCGGGTGGCGCACACCAGTTGCACCAGATAGTGCTCGAGGCGCCCCTGCATCTGTACCCCTTGAACGGCGGTGCGGGCTTCCATCAGGTCGGACTGACTGAGGGTGACTGGCGGCGTCGGCAGGGCGTCGCCGCGGGCGTTGAGCTGGAGGATGGCCAGCTCCATGGCGGGGCTGGGGTAATCCACCAGCAGTTTGAGCAAGAAGCGATCGAGCTGGGCCTCCGGCAGGGGATAGGTCCCTTCCTGCTCGATGGGGTTCTGGGTGGCGGCGACCATGAAGAGGGAGGGCAGGCGCCAGCTCTTCTTGCCCACGGTGATCTGGTGCTCGGCCATGGCCTCCAGCAGAGCGGACTGCACCTTGGCCGGCGCCCGGTTGATCTCGTCCGCCAGCACCAGGTGATTGAACAGGGGGCCGGGTTGAAACACGAAACTTGCATCCTGGGGATGGAAGACCTCGCTGCCGGTGAGATCGGCAGGGAGCAGATCCGGGGTGAACTGGATACGGGCAAAGCGCCCCTCCACGGCGCCGGCCAGCGCCTTGACCGCCCGGGTCTTGGCAAGACCGGGGGCCCCCTCGATCAGCACATGTCCTTCACATAACAGGGCGATCAGCAGCCCCTCGATGAGGGGGCCCTGTCCCAGGATCTGGCTGCCCAGATAGTCTCCAAGTGCTCTGAACTCGGCCGCTGCCATGCGATAAACCCGTTGTTTTTATGGAAGTTGATCTTTTTATACCCCAGTTGGCTCACAAGGGCGAGGGAGGGTGGCAAGATGGGGACAATTTAGTTTCAATCAGCCGTATGAAAGTTGTGATTGGATTGTTAAGATGTGGCGCAATGAGGTCAGACCTCTGCCTTTTTAACCCAAGGAGCCAGGATGAAACAGCCATTGAAACTGACGACTCGCCAGGGCGAACGGATAGCCGTCGTGGCGGGTCTGCGCACCCCCTTTGCCAAGCAGGCCACCGCTTTTCACGGCGTGCCTGCGGTGGATCTGGGCAAACTGGTGGTGAGCGAGATGCTCGCCCGCACCGATCTCGACCCCAAGCTCATCGACCAGCTGGTGTTCGGCCAGGTGGTGCAGATGCCGGAAGCGCCAAACATCGCCCGGGAGATCGTGCTTGGCACCGGCATGAGCGTCAGCACCGATGCCTATAGCGTGTCGCGCGCCTGCGCCACCAGTTTCCAGGCGGTGGCCAATGTCACCGAATCCATCATGGCCGGCACGGTGGACATCGCCATCGCCGGCGGTGCCGACTCCTCTTCCGTGCTGCCCATCGGGGTCAGCAAGTCTCTGGCCCGCGCCCTGGTGGATCTCAACAAGGCGCGCAACCTCCAGCAGCGTTTCAATATTCTGCGCCGTCTGCGCCTGAAGGACCTGCTGCCGGTGCCCCCGGCCGTGGCCGAGTATTCCACCGGTCTCTCCATGGGGCAGACCGCCGAGCAGATGGCCAAGACCCACCAGATCAGCCGCGAGGCGCAAGATGCGCTGGCCCACCGCTCCCACACCCTGGCGGCCGAAGCCTGGGCCCAGGGCAAATTGAGTGGCGAGGTGTTCACCGCCCACGTGCCCCCCTACAAGTCGCCGCTGGAGCGGGACAACAACATCCGCGAAAGCTCGGATCTGGCGAGTTACGCCAAGCTCAAACCGGTCTTTGACCGGGCTCACGGCTCGGTGACCGCCGCCAACGCCACCCCGCTCACCGACGGCGCCGCCGCCGTGCTGATGATGCGTGAAGGGCGGGCCCGCGAGCTGGGTCTGGAGCCGCTAGGTTACATCCGCAGCTTCGCGTTTTCCGCCATCGATGTCTGGCAGGACATGCTGATGGGCCCCTCCTATGCCACGCCGCTGGCGCTGGACCGTGCCGGCATCACCCTTGGGGATCTCACCCTCATCGACATGCACGAAGCGTTTGCTGCCCAGACGCTCGCCAACCTCAAGATGTTTGCAAGCGCCGAATTTGCCCGTGACAAGCTGGGCCGGGATCAGGCCATCGGCGAGGTGGACATGGAGAAGTTCAACGTGCTCGGCGGCTCTTTGGCCTTTGGTCACCCCTTTGCCGCCACCGGGGCGCGCATGATCACCCAGACCCTGCATGAACTGCGGCGCCGGGGTGGGGGATTGGGGCTCAACACCGCCTGTGCGGCGGGTGGGCTGGGTGTGGCCATGGTGCTGGAGGTGGAATGATGAGTGCCAAGACTTTTTCTCTGGATATTCGCAAAGACGGCATCGGCATCCTCACCATGGATGTGCCCGGTGAGAGCATGAACACCCTGAAGGCCTCCTTTGCGGACGAGATCCGCACTCTGCTGGCTGAGGTAAAAGGGAACGGGGATCTGATCGGCCTGGTGATCGTCTCCGGCAAGAAGGACTCCTTCGTTGCCGGGGCCGACATCGCCATGCTGGCGGCCTGCACCAGCGCCCAGGATGCCGAAGCGCTGTCCCGGGCCGGACAGGACGTGTTCGCCGAGATCGAAGCCCTGGGGATCCCGGTGATCGCCGCCATTCACGGCCCCTGCCTGGGCGGCGGGCTGGAGCTGGCCCTCGCCTGTCATGGCCGGGTGGTGACCGATCACGGTAAAACCGTGCTGGGCCTGCCGGAAGTGCAGCTCGGCCTGCTGCCGGGCTCCGGCGGTACCCAGCGCCTGCCGCGCCTCATCGGGGTGGCCAAGGCACTGGATCTGATGCTGACCGGCAAGCAGGTGCGGGCCAAACAGGCCAGGAAGCTCGGGCTGGTGGATGACATGGTGCCCCCGTCCATTTTGCTGGAGGCCGCCATCAAGCTTGCCAAGAAGGGCAAGCCGCGCCACCACCTGAAACGGGATCTGCAGGGCAAGGTGCTGGAGACCAACAAATTTGGTCGCAAGGTGCTGTTCGATCAGGCCCGCAAGGGGGTCAAGGCCAAGACCCGGGGCAACTACCCGGCGCCGGAGCGCATCATCGAGGTGGTGCGCATCGGCGTGGAGGAGGGGATGCAGGCCGGCCTGCAGGCCGAGGCCCGCCACTTCGGCGAGCTGGTGATGACGCCGGAATCCGCCGCCCTGCGCTCCCTCTTCTTCGCCACCACGGAGATGAAGAAAGAGGTGAGCTATCAGGGGGCCGAGCCGCGCAAGGTGGGTCATGCCGCCGTGCTGGGGGGCGGCCTGATGGGGGGTGGTATTGCCTTCGTCACCGCCACCAAGGCGGGGGTACCGGTGCGGATCAAGGATGTGGCGAGCGCCGGCATCGGCAATGCCATGCGTTACAGCTACGACCTTCTCGCGAGGAAGCTCAAGCGTCGCCAACTGCTGCGCAGCGAGCTGGAGAAACAGATGAGCCTGCTCACCGGCACCCTGGACTATTCCGGTTTCCACCGGGTGGACATGGTGGTGGAAGCGGTATTCGAGGAGATCAACCTCAAGCACCAGATGGTGCAGGACGTGGAGCGCGAGTGCGGGGAGCACACCGTGTTTGCCTCCAACACCTCCTCCCTGCCCATCCACCAGATCGCCTCGGCGGCGACGCATCCGGAGCGGGTGGTGGGGCTGCACTACTTCAGCCCGGTGGACAAGATGCCGCTGGCCGAGATCATTCCCCACGCGGGTACCAGTGCCGAGACGGTGGCCACCACCCTGGCCTTCGCCCGGGCCCAGGGCAAGACCCCCATCGTGGTGAAGGACGAGGCGGGCTTCTACGTCAACCGCATCCTGGCGCCCTACATGAACGAGGCGGCGCGCCTGGTGATGGAAGGGGAGCCGGTGGAGGTACTGGACGGCGCTCTGCTCGACTTCGGTTTCCCGGTCGGCCCCATCACCCTGCTGGACGAGGTGGGGATCGACGTGGGGGCCAAGATCTCCCCCATCCTCGAAAAAGAGCTGGGTGGCGAGCAGTTCCAGGCGCCCAAGGCCTTTGACAAGCTGCTGGAGGACGATCGCAAGGGGCGCAAGAACGGCAAGGGCTTCTATCTCTATGGCAAGGCGGCCCCGCGCAACAAGCTCACCGGCAAGGAGGGCAAGAAGACGGTGGACGCGAGCGTCTACGACGTGCTGGGCGTCAAGCCCCAGGCCAAGCTTGCCAGGCAGGAGATCGCCGAGCGCTGCGTGTTGTTGATGCTCAACGAAGCAGCCATGGCCCTGGATGGCGGCGTGGTGGCCTCGGCCCGGGATGGCGACATTGGCGCCATCTTCGGTATCGGCTTCCCTCCCTTCCTGGGCGGTCCGTTC
>NZ_JBFOCP010000017.1:0-89632 GCF_040907855.1 Aeromonas sp. s4
TGAGAGGATTCGAACCTCCGACCCTCTACACCCCATGCAGATGCGCTACCTGGCTGCGCTACACACCGACGGAGTCAGCTCGGCTGACGGGGAGGAAGTCTAATCGGATGATTTGGCGGGCGCAACTCCTTTTTTATCAGGGAGATGCCGACTGCTTCTTTATTGTTCAGCCAAGATGCAACTTGGGCCCTGGCCGGAGTTTTGGCATAATCGCCGCCCCCTTAGGCGGACACAGGGTGGCGAACACCCAACTCGGGGCGTTCCGATGTCGCCGGGGCCTTTGGCCTCTCTTTCATTGACAGCATCTTCTGCCGTGGGCTACCGGCTACCGGTCAGCGCGAGGGGGAAGGGGCCCGGTGTGCCCAGGGCCGGGACGCAGCAATCCGGGAGTGCGCGGCCGATGCCGTGCAGGGGCCAGGCAAGCCGACATCATATCGACGAGAGGATCAGGGCGTGAAACCATCTGAAGTTGCAGCACAGATCAGCCAGCGCGAGCAGGACGAACGCTGGATGCGCCATGCCATGGCCCTGGCCGCCAGGGCGGAGGGGATAGGCGAGATCCCGGTAGGCGCCGTGCTGGTGCTGGGGGACAAGATAGTGGCAGAGGGGTGGAATCGCTCCATCAGCGAGCACGACGCCTGCGCCCATGCCGAGGTGATGGCGCTTCGGGAAGCGGGCAAGCAGCTTGAAAACTATCGCCTGCTCGACACCACCCTCTATGTGACGCTGGAGCCCTGCTGCATGTGTGCCGGCGCCCTCATCCACAGCCGGGTCAAGCGGGTGGTCTATGGTGCCCGGGATTTGAAGACGGGGGCGGCAGGGTCTGTGTTCGACATCCTGCTGGATCCTCGCCACAACCACCAGGTGGCACTGACGGGGGAGGTGCTCGCCGACGCCTGCTCGGCCCAGCTGTCGGATTTCTTCAAACGGCGCCGCGCCGAGAAGAAGGCGGCCAGACTCGCCGCGAAAGAGGCGCTTCCTCAAGATGACTGCGGGGCCTGATGGCCCCGTTTGCTTTTATTTCACTGCCAGACCGGCGGCCTGCTTCCCACCGAATATCAACTGCCACCCCTGCGATGAAGCCCGCGCTCTTTGCCGCTGTTGATGTAACAAAACTGTCATGCATCCGCCATATAATGCCGCCAAGCCTAGCTCACATTGAGGTCTTGCATGTCATCGGAATCGTTAAATCTGGTCATGGCGGGCAGTCGAAAACGCCGGATCAAGGATAAATTGGCCAAATATGGCGTCACCACAGGGGGAGCCCTGGTGCTGGTGGCGCTGTTGCTTATCTTCTTCTACCTGCTTTATGTGGTGAAGCCCATCTTCAATGGCGCCAGCATGGAGAGCACCGCTTCCTTCACCCTGCCCATCAAGGGCAAGACCGCCTGGCTCGGGGTCGAGGAGCAAAACGAGATAGGTTACCGCTTCAGCGACCTGGGGAAGGTCAAGTTCTTTGCCGTGCAACCGGATGGCAAGATCAAGACCGGACAGGTGATTGGCGAGGCGCAGGTGAACGGCGAGATCACGGCGGTCGCGCCGCCTGCGCCGGGCCAGAAACTCATCGCCTATGGGTTTGCCGACGGCAAGGCCCAGGTGGTGCAACCCTATTTCAAGATCTCCTATCCCAATGACGTGCGCGTCATCGAGCCCAGCCTGCAATATCCCTTCGGCGAGACTCCCGTGGTGATCGATCCCCAGGGCAAGGCGCTGACGCGCATGGTCTTCGAGGCGACCAAGGACAAGATGGCGACCGCGGCCGTGACCGAAGATGGTCGTGGTGTGCTGATGGTGATGAGCGGCGAGGAGAATTTCCTCTCCGGCGAAATCGAGTGGAGCAACCAGACCTACACCATTCCGTCCCTGCCACGCCATGTTGACCAGATGCTGCTGACCCCGAACCTGCGCCTGTTGTTCGTGCGCGAGGGTAACCGCCTGTCGGTCTATGACATCCACAACCTGAGCGACATTTCCCTGCGCAATGTCATGGAGATCAACGCCCCCAATGCCAGCGTGACCCAGGTGGCCCTGCTCTCCGGTGCGTCCTCCCTGCTGGTGGGCAACGACAACGGCGTCATCTCCCAGTGGTTCGAGGTGGCAAAGGATGGCAAGCGCCAGTTCACCCAGATCCGTGACTTCAAGAGTGACGCGCCGGTCGCCCTGCTGACCCCCGAGCACTTTCGCAAGGGCTTCATCAGCGCAGGCAGCGACGGCACCATCAACTTCTTCCATGCCACCGGCGAAGCCAAGCTGCTTGGCGAGAAGGTTGACGGGGGCAACCTGGCTGCCGTTGCCATCTCTCCTCGCCACAACCTGCTGTTGACCCAGCAGGGGGATGACTTCAAGGTCTTTGACGTCGAGAACGATCACCCCGAGGTAACCTGGTCTGCCCTCTGGCAACAGGTGTGGTATGAAGGCTATCCCGAGCCCCAGTACGTGTGGCAGTCCACCTCCGCCAGCAACGACTTCGAAGCCAAGCTGAGCCTGGTGCCCCTGGTGTTCGGTACCTTGAAAGCCTCCTTCTATGCCATGGTGTTCGCGGTGCCCCTGGGTGTCGCCGGCGCCATCTATACCGCCTACTTCATGTCGGCGGGGCTGCGCAAATACGTCAAGCCGACGGTGGAGATCATGGCGGCGTTGCCGACCGTCATCCTCGGCTTCCTGGCGGGTCTGTGGCTCGCTCCCATCATCGAAGGGGCCCTGCCCGGGGTGATCCTGCTGCTGATCCTGCTGCCCATGGGTATGCTGCTCACCGCCCTGGTGTGGAACTATCTGCCGGAGCGCGGCCGCACCTGGCTGCCGGAAGGCTGGCACGCCATTCTGCTTATCCCTGTGCTGCTGTTCATCGGATGGGGCGCCTTCGCCTTGAGTCCCATCATCGAGAACGCCTTCATGCACGGTGATTCGCGCATCTGGCTGACCCACGACATGGGCATCAAGTTTGACCAGCGCAACTCACTGGTGGTCGGTATCGCCATGGGCTTTGCGGTCATCCCCACCATCTTCTCCATCGCCGAAGACGCGGTCTTCTCGGTGCCCAAGCACCTGACCCAGGGCTCGCTTGCGCTGGGGGCGACCCCGTGGCAGACCCTGAGCCGGGTGGTGATCCTCACCGCGAGCCCAGGCATCTTCTCGGCGGTGATGATGGGCCTTGGCCGCGCCGTGGGCGAGACCATGATCGTGCTGATGGCCACCGGCAACACCCCCATCATGGACTTTTCCATGTTCCAGGGGCTGCGGACCCTGGCGGCGAACATCGCGGTGGAGATGCCGGAATCGGAAGTGGGCAGCTCCCACTACCGGGTGCTCTTCCTCGCCGCCTTCGTGCTGTTTGTGTTCACCTTCTTGTTCAATACCCTGGCCGAATTCGTCCGCCAGCGGTTGCGTGAAAAGTACAGCTCTCTGTAAGGACTAAGGAATCGACAATGGGTAAGTGGTTTAAATCGGGGGCCCCCTGGATCTGGATGACGGGGGGCGCCGTCAGCCTGAGTCTGGTGGCCGTACTGGGTCTGTTGTTGCTGATTGGCTGGCGTGGTCTGGTCTATTTCTGGCCCCATCCCATCTATGAGTGGCAACTTGAAGATGCAAGCGGCAACAAGAGCGTCCTGATTGGCGAGATTAACGACCGGGAGCTGGTGCCGGTGGAGCGCCTGCGCGCCGCAGGCCAGGCGCTGGAAGGGGAGGATCGCGAAGAGATTACCCGTTATCTGGTCAAGACCGGCAACCGGGAGTTCGTGGACCTCGATTTTCGCTGGGTGCTGGAGACCGATATCAAATCGCGCACCCAGCCGGCGGAGCTCGCCATGGTGGAACGCGCCACCAACGGCAACTTCTATGGTTACATCACCTCGGTGAAGGAAGATGGCCAGGAGCTGACCACGGATCTGCATCCCGCCTTGCAGCGGGTGTTGGCCCGTGCCAACGGCCTCTCAAGCCAAGCCAACGACCTGCAAAAAGGGGCCATCGGCAGCATCAACTATCAGCTGGAGCGCCTGCGCCTGAAAGAGCGCAAGGCCGAGCTGGATGACAAGCTGACCGATCAGCTTAAAGCCGAGCTGGCGAGCGAGCGTCAGGCCCTCAACGACCGTTACCAGGTGCTGGAGAAAGAGCTCTTCTCCCTGCGTACCCAGGCGGACAGAGACAGCATCACCGTCAAGGACATGCGCGGCGAGCTGGTGACCATGCCGATGTCCCGGGTGCTGGATGTGGTCTGGCCCAACGACATGAGCCTGATGGCCAAGGTGGGTCACTGGTTCCACCAGATTGGCAAGTTCGTCTCCGATGACCCTCGGGAGGCGAACACCGAGGGTGGCGTCTTCCCGGCCATCTTCGGCACCGTCTTCATGGTGATCCTGATGGCCATCATCGTGACCCCGCTCGGGGTGGTGGCGGCGGTCTACCTGCACGAGTACGCGGGCAAGAACAGCCTGACCAAGATCATCCGCATCGCGGTGATCAACCTGGCGGGGGTACCCTCCATCGTCTACGGCGTGTTTGGTCTGGGCTTCTTCGTCTACACCCTGGGGGGCAGCATCGACCGCCTCTTCTACCCGGAAGCGCTGCCGAGCCCGACCTTCGGCTCCCCTGGTGTCATCTGGTCGGCGCTGACCCTGGCCATCCTGACCCTGCCGGTGGTGATCGTCTCCACCGAAGAGGGGCTGGCCCGGATCCCGAGCACCATTCGCCAGGGTTCGCTGGCGCTGGGTGCCACCCAGGCCGAGACCCTGTGGCGCATCGTGCTGCCCATGGCCAGCCCGGCCATCATGACCGGCCTTATCCTGGCCATCGCCCGTGCGGCGGGCGAGGTGGCGCCGCTGATGCTGGTGGGGGTGGTGAAGCTTGCTCCCACGTTGCCGATGGACGGCAACTTCCCGTACCTGCACGTGGAGCGCAAGTTCATGCACCTGGGCTTCCACATCTATGACGTGGGCTTCCAGAGCCCGAACGTCGAGGCGGCGCGTCCTCTGGTCTACGCCACCTCCTTCCTGCTGGTGACGGTGATCGTCGGCCTCAACCTGACGGCGATCGGTATTCGTAACCACCTGCGCGAGAAATTCCGGTCGCTGGAACATTAATCCAGCCATTACAGAGACGGGCAGGGGTCTTCCCTGCCAACCAGATATTCCGGCAGCGGGCAAGACGTTTGCCCGCTGCCACCAAGAGAATTTGAGGTAAACAGATGATCAACGTAACACCGAGTTCGGCCCCGCACACCGCCACCGACCTGCTCAACCTGACCCCGGAGCAGACTGCGCTGGAGGTGAAGGATCTCAACCTGTACTACGGCAACAAGCAGGCGCTGTTCAACGTCAACATGAAGATCCCCAAGGGTCAGGTCACCGCCTTTATCGGCCCGTCCGGTTGCGGCAAGTCCACTTTGCTGCGCTGCATCAACCGGATGAACGATCTGGTGGAGATCTGCCGCATCGAGGGGGAGATCCAGCTGCACGGCCACAACATCTATGACAAGAGCGTGGATGTCTCCGCCCTTCGCCGTCAGGTGGGCATGGTGTTCCAGCGCCCCAACCCCTTCCCCAAGTCCATCTACGAGAACGTGGTCTACGGCCTGCGCCTGCAGGGCATCAATGACCGCCGTACCCTGGACGAGGCCGCCGAGCGTTCCCTGCGCGGTGCCGCCCTGTGGGAGGAGGTGAAGGATCGTCTGCATGACAACGCCTTCGGTCTCTCCGGCGGTCAGCAGCAGCGTCTGGTGATTGCCCGTGCCATTGCCATCGAGCCGGAAGTGCTGCTGCTCGATGAACCGACCTCGGCGCTGGACCCCATCTCCACCCTCACCATCGAGGAGCTCATCAACGAGCTCAAGAGCCAGTTCACCGTGGTGATCGTGACCCACAACATGCAGCAGGCGGCGCGGGTCTCGGATCAGACCGCGTTCATGTACATGGGGGAACTCATCGAGTACTCGAATACCAACACTATCTTCACCACCCCGGCCAAGAAGAAGACCGAAGACTACATTACCGGTCGTTACGGCTAAGGGATGCCGGTGATTGAGATGAGCAAGATGAGCAAGATGGGCATCAACAAACAGATTGGCAGTCAGTTCAACGGCTAAGGCATAATCGGAGCAACAAGGATTACTGGTATGGACAATATGAACCTCAACAAACACATCTCCGGTCAGTTCAATGCCGAGCTTGAGAGCGTGCGCAACCAGGTACTGGTGATGGGGGGGCTGGTGGAGAAGCAACTCACTGACGCCATCGCCGCCATCCATGGCCAGGATCTGGATGCGGCGCGCAAGATCGTGGCCAACGACCACAAGGTCAACGCCATGGAAGTGGCGATCGACGAGGAGTGCACCCGCATCATCGCCAAGCGTCAGCCCACCGCGTCCGACCTGCGGCTGGTGATGGCCATCATCAAGACCATCACGGATCTGGAGCGGATTGGCGACGTGGCGGACAAGATTGCCCGCATGCTGACCGACAACGCCAACAAACCCCAGCCACCGCTGGTGTCGCTGGAGAACATGGGGCGTCGCACCATCAAGATGCTCCACGACGTGCTCGACGCTTTCGCCCGCATGGATCTGGATGCCGCCCTGGCGGTCTACAAGGAAGATGACAAGGTGGACCGGGAGTACGAGTCCATCATCCGCGAGCTGATGACCTACATGATGGAAGATCCGCGCACCATCCCCCAGGTGCTGAACGTCTTGTGGGCGGCACGGGCCATCGAGCGGGTCGGCGATCGCTGCCAGCACATCTGCGAGTACATCGTCTACTACGTCAAGGGCAAGGATGTGCGCCACACCAAGGCCGATGACCTGAGCGATCTGCTGGGCAAGGGCTGATAGGGCGCCTTGGGTGGAGCTCCCGTCGCGGCTGCACGACGGGAATCCAACTCTGATTGAATAAAAAGGCGCTTTGAGCGCCTTTTTCATTGCATGGCACGGCAGTTCAAGATAACGCCACCCAGCGGGCGCTTTTCTGCTAGAATATGGCCCCTGTGTGAGTCCCGGATGGAGTCACGGTCCGGTTTCCCGGGCCCAGTTTGCCGTCTTGTGCTAAGGCGGCTGTAGCAATAGGTTAATCATGAGTTTTGCCGATAGTTTGTTCTTTCTGATGCTGCTGGTCGCCGGCAGCGTGTTCTTCTCACTCTCCGAGATCTCCCTTGCCGCCTCCCGCAAGATCAAGTTGCAGGTGATGGCCGACGAGGGCAACCGCCACGCCGAGAAGGTGCTGGCATTGCAGGCCCAACCGGGCAACTTCTTTACCGTGGTGCAGATAGGCCTCAATACCGTCGCCATCCTCGGCGGTATCCTGGGGGAATCCGCCCTCAATCCCGCCATCAGGGAGCTGATTGCCGGCTTCTACCAGGGGCCCTGGCTCGGCCAGATTAGCTCCGCGGCCTCGTTCGTCTTCGTCACTGGCATGTTCATCCTGATAGCGGACCTGATGCCCAAGCGCCTTGCCATGACCATGCCCGAGCGGATCGCCGTGGTGGTGGTGCGTCCCATGATGCTGTGCGTCACCTTGCTGATGCCGTTGGTGTGGCTGTTCAACGGCATGGCCAACGGCCTGTTCCGGCTGATGCGCATCTCCATGGTGCGCAACGACGAGATCACCTCCGACGATATTTATGCGGTGATGGATGCAGGTGCCGAAGCCGGTGTCATCCAGCGCGAGGAGCACCAGCTCATCGAGAACGTGTTCGAGCTCCAGTCTCTGGGTGTCACTTCCGCCATGACTGCGCGCGAGAGCCTCATCTACTTCACCCTGCAAGAGGGGGAGGAGAGCATCAAGGCGAAGATCGCCGAGCACCCCCACAACAAGTTCCTGGTGTGCGACCACAACCTCGACAGCATCAAGGGGTTCGTGGATGCCAAGGAGCTGCTGATCCGCGTCATCAGCGGCCAGAGCATCGATCTCAACAGCGGCTCCCTGGTGCAGAACGTCATCATCATTCCCGACACCCTCAACCTCTACGAGGCAATGGAGTACTTCAAGAACCATCGCGGCGATTTTGCGGTGGTGATGAACGAATACGCCCTGGTGGTGGGCATCGTCACCATGAATGACCTGATGAGCACCGTCATGGGGGAGTGGGCCACCCACGTGGTGGAAGAGCAGATCGTCCAGCGGGACGAGAACTCCTGGCTGGTGGACGGGGTGACCCCCATCTCCGACGTGATGCGCGCCTTCGACATCGAGGAGTTCCCGGAAAACCAGAACTACGAGACCATCGCCGGTTTCATCATGTACATGCTGCGCAAGATCCCCAAGCGCACCGACTCGGTCAAATATGCCGGTTACAAGTTCGAAGTGGTGGACATCGACAGTTACAAGATTGACCAGTTGCTGGTCACCCGGGTAGAACCTGCGAGCAATGAGAAGCCCGCTCAGGAATCCTAAAGGAGTTCGTTAGCAATCATGAAGATGAAGACTCATTCCCGTGCGCTGGCCTGTGTGGCGCTCGCCCTGGCACTGGGTGCCTGCAGCCAGAGCGCACCGCGCAAGCCGGTTACGCCTGCCAAACCCGTTACCCCCGAGCCTGCCGTGGTGGTCCCACAGCAGGATCCCGATGCGGTGGTGCAAAGCGCCGTGGCAGAGCCCAGCCCGGTGTTCGACGAGGAGTATCACGGCCCGGATCAAGGGTCGCTTGAATCGGTCACCGCCCTGTTTGCCCGGGGTTACATCGAATCCGCCATGCGCGAGACCATGCTGGCGGCGGTGCACAGCGACTATCCGCTGCTCGGCATGCGGGACGTGCGTCTCACTGACCCTGTTGCCAAGTTCCTCACCTCGGCCCAGGCACGCACCACGGCCCACGACTACCTCTATGCCGGGGTGCAGCGTCGGCTGGGCCGCCCCCTCAGCCCCGCCCAGTGGGAGCAGATCTGGCAGGGCTATCCCCATCAGGGCCGGGTCTCCGACTGGGTCAAGCAGACCAAGCGGGTGCTGGCCGGGCGCTGAGCCCCCTGGTTATCGGCGGCTGTGCCCGCCTTGATCCCCTGTTTCACAAGAGGCCACCCCCCGGGGTGGCCTCTTGTCGTTTCAGTGCCTGGCCAGGTGATGCCTGTGCCGGGGAGACTTCCCTTTGCCGCTATCATCCTGAGCTTGCCCGGATTTGTTCGTAGCCCCCGATTGCCTCTTGTTCTACTTTGGGTCATGATATTTGGGATTTCTAGCCGTCTAGATGTTTTGATGGCTTGATGTGGTTTCACACAATAAACACCCGTCATGGCGGGGAGACGCAGAGAGACAGAGATGGACAAGCAGGATTTGTGGGTACTCGATGGCGGTATGGGCCGTGAACTGGCGCGGCGTGGTGCGCCGTTCCGTCAACCGGAGTGGTCGGCGCTGGCGTTGATGGAAGCGCCCGAGACGGTGCGCGAGGTACACCAGGCCTATGCGACGAGCGGTGCCCGGGTGATCACCACCAACAGCTATGCCCTGGTGCCCTTCCATATCGGCGAGGCGCGCTTTGCCGCCCAAGGGGAGGCACTTGCGGCTCTGGCCGGGCAACTGGCCCGAGACGTGGCCGACGAACAGGGGGGAGCCGTCAAGGTGGCCGGCTCATTGCCGCCGCTCTTTGGCTCCTATCGTGCGGACCTCTATCAAGCCGAGCGGGTGAGCGAGCTGGCGACACCGCTTATCCGGGCCCTGTCACCCCATGTGGATCTCTGGCTGGCGGAGACCATGAGCCTCATCGCCGAGCCCCTGGCCCTCAAGGCCCTGTTGCCACAGGACGGCAAGCCGTTCTGGGTCTCCTTTACTCTGGAAGACGAGGCGCCGGGCAGCGAGCCCACCCTGCGCTCCGGCGAGCGGGTGGCGGATGCCGTGACCGCGTTGGCGTCGGCCGGGGTGGATGCCATCCTGTTCAACTGCTGCCAGCCCGAGGTGATTGAAGGGGCGCTCAAGGTGGCCGTCGCCGCGTTGCAGGTTCAGGGGCGCACCGACGTTCGCCTCGGCGCCTATGCCAACGCCTTCCCGCCCCAGCCCAAGGAGGCGACTGCCAATGACGGTCTGGACGAGATCCGTGGCGATCTGGGGCCGCTGGATTACCTCGGCTGGGCTGAGCGCTGGCGCAGAGCCGGGGCAAACCTCATCGGCGGCTGCTGCGGCATCGGCCCGGAACACATCGAGGCGCTGGCCAGCCGGCTGCGTTAAGGAGCGCCCATGAAAGAGAGCAAGATCGGGCTCTGGTCCCTCACTGCGCTGGTGTTCAGCTCCATGGTGGGGGCCGGCATCTTCAGCCTGCCCCAGAACATGGCCGATGTGGCGGGCGCCCGCGCCGTGCTGATCGGCTGGGCCGTCACCGGGGTCGGCATACTGGCGCTGGCCATGAGCTTCCTCTACCTGTCGCGGCTCAAACCCGAGCTCGACGGCGGCATCTACAGCTATGCCCGGGCCGGCTTTGGCGAGCTGGTGGGGTTCTTCTCCGCCTGGGGATACTGGCTCTGTGCCACCATCGGCGTGGTGGGTTATCTGGTGATCGCCTTCGCGGCGCTGGGCAGCTTCGTCGATACGCCGGAGCGGGTCTGGTTTGGCGAGGGCAACACCCTGGCGGCCTTCATCGGCGAGTCCTGCATCCTCTGGGCGGTGCACCTGCTGGTGGCCCGCGGCGTGCAGCAGGCGGCCCTGTTCAATCTGGTGGCGACCCTGGCCAAGAGCCTGCCGCTGCTGCTGTTCATCCTGTTCGCCTGCTACTGGTTCGATCCGGTCACCTTTGCGGCGGATCAGGAGGGCAGCACCCTGGCGGTACCGGTCTCCGAGCAGGTGCGCAACACCATGCTCATCACCCTCTGGGTCTTCACCGGCATCGAAGGGGCAGCAGTGCTCTCGGCCCGGGCGAGAAACAAGCGGGACGTGGGCACCGCCACCGTGCTCGGTGTGGTGCTGGCGCTGCTGCTCTATGTGCTCATCTCGGTGCTGGCGCTCGGAATATTGAGCCGCCCGGAGCTTGCGGCCCTGCCCAACCCCTCCATGGCGGGACTGATGGCCCAGATGACGGGTTCCTGGGGCAAGCTGCTCATCAGCGCCGGCCTCATCGTGTCGGTGCTCGCCTCCTACGTGAGCTGGACCCTCTTCTCGGCCGAGGTGCCGTTCAGCGCGGCGCGTCACGGGGCCTTCCCGGCCATCTTCCGGCGCGAGAACCGCAACGGCACCCCCATCGCCTCGCTCTGGCTCACCAGCCTGACCGTGCAGGGCTGCTTGCTGCTGGTGTGGCTGCTTGGCAAGGGGTACACCAACCTGCTGCTCATCTCCACCTCCATGATCCTGGTGCCCTACCTGCTCATCGGCCTCTTCTTGCTCAAGCTGGTCTTCAGTGGCAAGGGGGGGCAGGGCCGCGGCCTGATGCGGGTGGTGGCGCTGATGTCGAGCGGTTATGGTTTCTGGCTGCTCTACGCCGCCGGGGTGGAGTACCTGCTGCTGTCGCTTCTGCTCTACGGGCCGGGTCTGCTGCTGTTTCTCTACAGCCGTCGCCAGCTCGGCGCCGAACAGCGGCTCAGCGGGCGCGAACGGCTGCTGGCCGGGGTGACGCTGCTGAGCTTGATCCCCGCCGTCTGGTCCTTCGTTCACGTCTGACCCGGGGGGGGTCCCTGTCATGAAAAAGAGCGCCCCTGGGCGCTCTTTTTTTATCCTGGTCGGTGGGTCAACCGCTGGTGGGGCCCGCCGGTTTGCCAAACAGCACGGCGAGCTTTTGCCGCCAGGGGAGGCCACGGGCCTCTTGCAGCATGTCGCGCCACTCGTGGAAGGTGAGGGTGAGCGGGTTGAAGCTGTGGATTGGCTTGGTGATGCCGAAACGGCACGGCTCGCCCAAGTCTTCTTCCACGAAGGTGCCAAACAGCCGATCCCAGATGATGAGCACGCCGGCGAAGTTGCGATCGATGTATCTGGCGTTGCTGGCGTGGTGCACCCTGTGGTGGGAGGGGGTGTTGAAGATCCATTCAAGTTTGCCCAGCTTGCCCACCACCTGGGTGTGGACGAAGAACTGAAAACCCAGGCTCAAGAGCACGGTGGCCACCACCGCCTCGGGGGGGAAGCCGATGAGGATCATGGGGATCCAAAACAGCCACATGCCGGAGACCGGATACATCAGGCTCTGGCGAAAGGCGGTGGAGAGGTTGAGCCGCTCCGAGCTGTGGTGCACCACGTGGGAGGCCCAGAGCCAGCGCACATGGTGGCTCGCGAAGTGGAACAGCCAGTAGCAGAGATCCTGCAACAGAAAGAGCAGCAAAAGGCTCCAGAGGTTCAGTTCGATATCGAATAGTCGCCAGCCCCAGAGGGTGTCATAGAGATAGGCGATGGCAATGGCTGCCAGGGCATCGCCCCCCTGATGCATCAGTGCCAGGGTGGCATTGGCGAAGAGATCCTTCCACTGGTAGCCCGCCGTGGGATAGGCGGTGCCGTGTTTTCGCAGGTAGAGCATCTCCCAGCCGATGAAGACCAGAAAGAGAGGCGAGAGGTAGAGCAGGAGCAGTTGCACATCCATGTGAGCCATCCGGTTGGACCAGTTGGATGTCAGCATACCGGATGAATTTAAAATTTCATTAACATCCTTGCTCGTTGGCGTGGTGACAACCCGATGGCAAAAGGCTGCGGCAAGCAATGCGCCAGGGAGATGATCTGGGGGGAAGGCAAGCATAGAAGAGGGAGCCATGGGCTCCCTCTTCGTGTTGGTGCATCGCGGGTTATAGCACCTGGCTCAGGAACTGGCGCAGGCGCGGGGAGGGTGGATTGTCGAAGAAGTCGGCGGGTTTCTCGTCCACCAGCAGCTCGCCGCTCTCCATGAAGAGCACCCTGTCCGCCACTTCCCGGGCAAAGCCCATCTCGTGAGTCACCACCACCATGGTCATCCCTTCGCGGGCCAACCCCTTCATGACGTCCAGCACCTCTCCCACCATTTCTGGGTCGAGGGCGCTGGTGGGCTCGTCAAACAGCATGATGCGCGGCTGCATGGCGAGCGCCCGGGCGATGGCCACCCGCTGCTGCTGGCCGCCGGAGAGCTGGGAGGGGTAGCTCTGGGCCTTGTTGGAGAGACCGACCTTGAGCAGCAGGGCCTTGGCCCGCTCCTCAGCCTCCTGGCGAGAGAGCCCTCTCACCTTCTGGGGGGCCAGGGTGATGTTGTCCAGCACCGTCAGGTGAGGGAAGAGATTGAAGGACTGGAACACCATGCCCACCTCTTCCCGCAGCTTGTTGACATCCCCGGGTTCGGTGAGGCTGATGCCGTCGACCACGATATTGCCATCGTTGATGGTCTCCAGCTGGTTGAGGGTGCGCAGGAAGGTGGACTTGCCCGAGCCGCTCGGCCCCACGATCACCACCACTTCCCCTTCGGCCACCTGGGTGCTGACGTTTTTCAGGGCGTGCACCTCGGTGCCGTAGAACTTCTCTACACCGCTCGCCTTGATGATGGGATCAGTTGCTGCGCGCATAGTTCACCTCCAGACGACGCACCGGTAAGGGGCAGGGAGTGCCGGTGATGGCAGAACGTTTCGACACCGATGGCGCCTTGATAACGGGATCAGTTGCTGCGCGCATATTTCACCTCCAGACGACGCACCAGGAAGGAGAGAGTGCCGGTCAGCACCAGATAGAGCAGGGCCACGGTGAACCACACCTCGAACGGGCTGAAGGTGGAGCTGACCACTTCGCGCCCCGCCTTGGTGAGATCCGTGATGGAGATGACGGAGACCAGAGAGGAGTCCTTGATGAGGTTGATGAACTGACCCGCGAGCGGTGGCAGCACCCGTTTGAAGGCCTGGGGCAGGATGACGTAGCGCATGGTCTGGGCCGAGGTCATGCCAAGGCTTCTGCCCGCTTCCATCTGCCCCTTGTGAATGGAGCTGATGCCGGCGCGCACGATTTCCGCGACGTAGGCGCCGGTGAAGACCGCGAGCGCCGCCACACCAGCGGTGAATCGGTCGAGGTTCAGCACGGTGCCGATAAAGAAATAGACGATGAAGATCTGCACCAGCAACGGGGTGCCACGGATGAGTTCCACATAGGTCACGGCCAGGTTGCGCAGGGCCGGATTGGGGGAGAGGCGGGCGAGCCCGGCCAGGGTGCCAAGCAGGATGGCGAAAATGCCCGCCACCAGGGAGAGCTTGACCGTGACCCAGACGCCCCAGGCGATGGGGCCGGCGGTCCAGCTCAGTTGCACATCCAGGGTATCGCCGAGGAAGACGGTATCCCCTTCAGCCAGCTGGGAGCCCTTGGGTGCGATGGCCTGACGGCGGCTGGGGTCGAGATCGTCTTGCAGGAAGAGCTGTCCCTTGTCCGCGACCACGGTGCCGTCAAACTCGGCATAGTGTTTCTGTTCTGCCTGATAGGCGATGTACTGGGGAATGCGTTCCCAGCGCCAGGTGTAATCCACTGCCTGCACGGCCTTGTAGATGCCGAAAATGGCGGCCAGCACCAGCAGCAGGAAGATCCCGTGCCAGAGCAGCTGATTGGGCTGTTTTTCCATCTGTCTTGTGAGTTTGGGGTTGATCACTGTCACAACCTCTTTTGTCGTTATCGTGTGGGGAGTCTGCGTGAAGGGGCGGCATGCCGCCCCTTTGAGAGGTTATTTGAGCTGGTTCAGCCAGGCGGTGGATTCAAACCACTTCTTGTAGAGACGGTCGTAGCTGCCGTCGCCCTTGATCTGGCGCAGGTAGTTGTTGAACCAGTTGAGGGTGTCCTGATCTCCCTTGCGGATGGCCCAGGCCAGCGGCTCGAAGGTGAACGGCTTGTCGAGGTGTACCACGGCGCCCTGGTTCTGGGACGCGAAGATGGCGTTGTAGGGCAGGTCGTAGACGAAGGCATCCACCTTGCCGTTGATCACTTCCAGCTTGGCGTCATCCTGGGTTTCAAACTGCAGCAGGGTGGCTTTGGGGATCATGCGCTTGACCGCTTGCTCGCCGGTGGTGCCGAGTTTGACCGCGATCTTGTATTTGGGATCGTTGAGGTCCTGGAAGGATTTGATTTCGCCCGCCTTGTCTTTGCGAAGCACGATGGTCTGGCCGACGACGATGTAGGGATCGGCAAAGTTCACGCGCAGGTTACGCTGGGGAGTGACGGTCATGCCGCCCATGATGACGTCGAACTTGTCGGTCAAGAGCGCGGGGATGATGCCGTCCCAGGCGGTGTTGACGAACTCCACCTTCACGCCCATCTCCTTGGCGACCATCTTGGCGAGATCCACGTCAAAGCCGATGTACTGGCCCTGCTTGTTGGTCATCTCGAAGGGTTGATAGCCGGCATCGAAGCCGACCCGCAGCACACCGCGCTCCAGCACGGCATCCAGGGTGGAAGTGGGCGCGGCGTTGGCCAGCCCGCACAGCAGCAGGGTAGAGAGAATGAGTTTTTTGATCATAAATGACGTCTCTGTCGTAAATGTGGTCGGCCTTGAACCTGCTCCCGTGCGACTCCATGGCACAAGAGACTGCTGCATCCGGCAGCAGGCAAGACAGGATTATTGTCTTGGTCGGGGCAAAAGCCCCATATGAGATTCTATGAATGGTTCGTTGGATGAAAAATGTACCAAAACCTGTTTGTGCCAGAAGACTCAATAAGTTATGGAGACTTTTATCCCTCGTGGTGACTCATAAAACCACATGAAAACAACATATCTATCTAATGGCGCCGGTTCAAGTGCAAAATATCCGGCGGCCGTCTCGGTGGAAAATCCGGGCACAGACAGGGCGTTGTCCGGCACGCTTCACGGGGAATGAGGCGTGCGAGCCGGTCAAATATTTTTGCCCGGCCCATAGGCTCCCTCTGTGTCTTGTCATGGGCTTCCCATATACTCAGCCATCCCCATTGGAAGGTTCGGGAATGGACGCCTCAATTCTGCTCAATCTGGACGTATTTACCCTGATGTTGATGGCCCTCGGGGGCTACAGCCTGGGATTCATCACCCTCTCCATCATCTGGTCGACCCACAGGGAAATACCCGGTCTCGGGCTCTGGTGGTGGTCCAGCCTCTGTGCCCTGGCGGCGCAATCGCTCTTCTTCATGCAGGCATTTGCCCCCCATATCGCGGGGATCTGGCTGGCCAACCTGCTCATCACCTTCTGCCTCGCCCTGATGCCACTCGCCATCCAGCGCTTCTTCGGGGAGCCGCCAAACTGGCGGGCATTCACCCTCTTCATGCTGGTCTACCTGCTGATCCTCTGCTGGAGCGTCATCTTCAACGACAAGATGGCCCCCCGGGTGCTGCTGGCCTGCCTGAGCTACATGATGGTGGGGGCGGTGATTGTCTGGCTCATCTGGCGCCATGGCTACCCTGACTATCTGCCTGCTGTGCTGGTGTTCACCGTGGTCAACATCCTGCTCTACGGTTTCAATCTGGTGCGCATGGGGGCCCTGCTCGGCGGCGAGGTGCGGGTCCTGATGGATCAGCATGCGGTCAATGTGCTCCCCTTCCTCTCCATGCTGATGGGCAACTATCTGTCGACCTTCGGGGTGCTGCTGCTCTGTACCCAGTACCGGGCCCTGGCCCTGCGTCGACAGGCCAGCCAGGATCCCCTGACCGGCCTCCTGAACCGGCGCGGCTTCATGGACCACTGCGTGACGATGGCAAGGCAGGGGGCGCTGGTGGTGCTGGATCTCGACGACTTCAAGCAGATCAACGATCGCCACGGTCACGAGACCGGGGACAGGGTGCTGGAGGCGGTGGGTCGCTATCTTGCCGGCCAGCGGGATCTGGTGGCCAGCCGCTTCGGCGGGGAGGAGTTTGTGCTGCTGTTGCCCGAGCGGGACCCCCTGGCCCAGCAGGCGCGCTGCGAGCAGATCCGCCAGGGGATAGAAACGCTGGGGCTGAAGGGGGTCCGGGTGACGGCCAGCCTGGGGTGGGCGCCCAGCGCCCGCGAATGGCACTTTGACACCCTGTTCAGCCAGGCAGATCGCGCTCTCTATCAGGCCAAGCGGGAGGGCAAGAACCGGATCTGTCAGGGGGCCTGATCCCCCGTCAGGTCATGCCCGGCCGGTGGCCCTTGGCTCCGACCAGACAAAGGCATACCGAGTCAGCCACCTGGTCGCATCAGACCTGAATGGCAGCCTGGCAGCCTGTCAGCGGTGCAACTCCCCCGCGCGTTCCGGCTGATAGACCACTTCCAGGATCTCCACCTGGATGGTGCGACCGGCCGGCCCCGGCCAGGCGATGCTGTCACCCACCTTGAGCCCCAGCAGGGCGCTGCCCACTGGCGCCAGCACGGAGATCTTCGATTCGTCCCCCTGTACATCCTTTGGATAGACCAGCGTCAGGCAGAAGTCGTTGCCGCTGTTTTGCATCTTGAAGCGCACCGTGCTGTTCATGGTCACCACGTCCGGCGGCATGTCGGCGGGTTCGCGGATCTCGGCGCGATCCAGCTCCTCTTGCAGGGCAAGGTGCTGGGGGTGGTTGCCAAGCAGCTGTTCGATGCGATCCAGATCCAGGCTGGAGATGACGAGATGAGGCTGTTTCATAGGGTATTTCCTTATCAATGACTGAAGGGACCAGGATGACGGGCAGACTGGTCGACAAAAAACGGTGCAAGGGTAAAAAGCAGACAGCAAAAGCGATGCCCCCGAGCGACTCGCGCAGCGGGGCGAGGGCGGGGGCTCAGCGGGGTGTGAGCGTACTGGAAAAAATCATGATTGCTTTCATGGAGATACCATAACCATTCTGGGGTGGTTTGGCAATTGGACTGACTGTCTCATCAGGGAGCCTGGTAATCGTACTGGTGCAGGATGCGCGCGAGACTGCCATCCTCCCTCATTTCCTGAATGACCCGGCGCCAGCGCAGCGCCTCGCTGCGGGAGAAGCGGGGACTGGCGGCCAGGTAGAGGGTGCTCTGCTGCAAGGTCTCGCCCCGCACCAGATCCGGGAGCGGCAGACCCGCCCGCTGCTGGTTGTAACGGGCGGTGTTCCAGGCCACCGCCCAGGCCTGTATGCGGCCGCGCGCCAGCTTGCTGGCGTTGCTGACCTCCTCGGTGACCAGCTCCCGGGTAACCCCTGTCAGCGGCTGGATCAGGCTCTGGCTATGGGAGCCACGCATCACGCCAACGGTGAGGCCTGGCAGTGTCTTCATGGAGAGCGGCGCTGGATGGTGACGGCGATGGCTGACCAGCACGAAGGCCTCCTCCAGCAGGGGGGCAATCCAGAGAAACAGTGGTTCGCGCTGGGGGTTTCGGGCCGGGGGCAACAACAGGACATCCGGGCGGTGGCTGGCCTGGCTGAGGGCGCGAGCCAGCGGCATCAACTCGATCTCGAGCGGTTCCCCGAGGCGGCGGGCAGCCTCCTCCAGCACCTCGATGGCCATGCCGCTCGGCGCACCCTGCTGGGCGCGGATCACATAGGGGGGAATGTCCGCGGCCACGACGACCACGGCACGGGCCGAAAAGGCGCAGACGATCAGAGGGGAGAGCAGCAGAAGCAGAGTAACAAGGCGCATGGATGTTCGGGTCCGGGATGAGTACAGAGAGTGTAACATCCCGTTACGCCATGTCAGCCAGGCGATTGCCGCCTGGGGGGATCAGTCGAAGAAATCCCGCAGATCCAGGGTCTGGTACCCTGCCAGTTGTTGCCAGGGGAGGGTCTTTGGCAGCGGCTTGAGCGTCACCTCCATCCGGTAGCTGCGATAACCGTCGAGGCTTGCCGACTCCACCACCAGGGGCAACTGCCAGCGGCTCGACCAGAGGATGCGGGTACGCTGGCGACCTTCACGGGTCTCATACCAGTTCGCCTGGTCGGGGGCGGCCTCATCCAGCGGTGTCATTCCCTCCAACAGGGCAGGGTTGATGAGGTGGCGGATCCGCGCCCACTCCGGCTTGAAGGCCACCTGGCCGTACTCCTCCTGCGGCACCTCCACCAGCTGGTTGTGCCAGGCATCGGCGTAGCGCAACTGGAGTGCGTCTCCCTCGCTGCGGGTGACCCAGCGCGCCGCCATCTGGTGTGTGAAGTGCTTGTGGCCGGGGCGGGCATCGTGGGTGGCGTGATAGGCACGGGCCAGGGGAACGGGAATGAGCCGCTGGCTCCACACCTGGTCACCGACGCGCAGCCACTTCTCCTGCCACTGGCTCTCCCGGGTGATGCCGTCGCTGCCGGTCACCCTGTCCACGTAGCGGATGCGGGCGGCCAGATCGGGCACCTCGTCGGCCAGGAGGGGGAAGGAGAGGGCGCTGCCCAGCAGCCATAAAGAAAGCAGATATTTCATCATCGTCTCTCGCTCGACGGAAAACGGGCCCGGCGCGGTGCCGGGCCCCTTTATCACAGGCCGAGGGCCTCCCTGAGCTTGCCGAACACCCGGGTGTTGTCGAGGGTGCCCTTGAACTGGCTGCTGCCTGCGCCGCCCGCGAACAGCATCACATCGCCGCCGCCGTGAGTCTCGGAGCCGAGCTTGACTCCGGTTTCCTGCAGGTAGTCATCCGCCATCACCTCATCGCTGGTAAGGGTGGGGCGCTGGTCCTGGCGGTTGGGGCCGTTGCCGAATACCAAAGTAGTGAACGGCTTGCCGTCCGCGTCGTTCTGGGTCGAGCCATCGGCGTTCTTGACAAGAGCCAGCACCTTGTTGCCCTTGGCGGAATAGCCGTTGATGGTCATGGTGTGGTCGTGGTCGGCGGTAACCACGATCAGGGTATCGCTCAAATCCACTTTGCCGAGGGCCGTCTTGACCGCCTCGTCCAGCGCCACCGCATCGGTCAGGGATCGCTTGGCGTTGGTGGCATGCAGGGCGTGGTCGATACGCCCCCCCTCCACCATCAGGAAGTAGCCCTGGCTGTTCTGGCTGAGCAGATCGATCGCCTTGGCGGTCATCTCGGAGAGGGACGGCTGGGTACTGGCCGCCCCCTTGGCGACGCGGTCCAGTTCGTAGTCGAGGTGGGACTTGGTGCTGAACAGCCCCAGCACCTTGCCCGAGTTGACGGCAGAGAGCTCATCCTTGGTGGTGACATAGCGGTAGCCCCGGGCGGTCAGCTCGGCGGTGAGATCCCGGCCGTCGGCCCGGCCGCCCTTGTTGCTGGCGCTGTAGGGCGTCCAGTGGTTGGCGCCGCCCCCCATCAGCACATCGACCCCATCCCCCAGCGCCTGATTGAAGCCGGCTCCGCCTGGTACCGCCTGCTCGGCGATGGCGTAGGCCGCATCCCGGTGGCAGATATGGGAATAGGTCGCCGCCGGGGTGGCATGGGTGAGCTCAGTGGTCGTGACGGCTCCCACCGACTTGCCGGCTGCCTTGGCCAGCTCGAGAAGGGTGGGCACCGGGCTTCCGTTGTCGCTGGTGCAGTTGTTGATGCCCTTGTTGCCGTTGGCATCCTTGGACGGTGCCACGGCCCTGGTGTCGCTGCTCATGGCGATCACCTCGTTGTTCATCTTGACCCCGGTGGTGTAGGCCGCCATGGAGGGGGCCGAGTCGGTGGTCTGGGCATCGTTGGAGAAGGTCTTGATGCGCGCGCTCTGGGGCAGTTTCATCATCTCGAGATCCCCCTCTTCCCCCACCTTGAACAGGCGGGTGGCGGTGAGCACGGTGGGGCCCATGCCGTCTCCGATAAAGAGGATGACGTTCTTGGCATCGGCGGCGTGCGCCTGGGAGAGGCCGCCAAGCGTGCCGAGCAGGGCGGTGCAGACCAGCGTCTTTTTCATGGTGATGTTCATCCTGATAATCCCTTACAGCTTGGCCGCAGCCTTGATCTTGCCGAACACGGCGGTGTTGTCGAGAGAGCCGTGGAAGCGCTCCGCTCCCTGGCCGATGGCGCCGAGGAAGACATCGGTACCGCCGTGGGTCTCGTTGCCTATCTCGCCCACCTTGACCACCACCTCCTGGTGATAGTCGTCGGCGGAGACGGTGGCGTCGTCGAGGGCCGCCACGCTGCTGCGCGGGCCGTCCACCCGGTTGTAGCCGTTGCCAAAGCCGATGATGGTGTAGGGCATGCCATCGCTATCCTTGCTCGGCTCGCCGGTCTCGTAGTTCTTCACCAGTCCGAGCACGCCCGCATTGCCTGCCGTGGTCTTGCCGGTGCGCTTGGCGTACCCGTTGAGCACAAGCGTGTGGTCATGGTCGGCGGTGACCACGATCAGGGTGTTTTTCAGCTCGGGATCGGTTTTCTTCACTTCATTGATGGCGGCCTGGATGGCGTTGTCGAAGGCGAGGGTATCCTGCAGGGCGCGCTTGGCGTTGGTGTCGTGCAGGGCGTGGTCGATGCGCCCCCCTTCCACCATCAGGAAGTAGCCCTTCTCTTTGCCCTTGAGCTGCTTGATGGCAGCCAGGGTCATCTGGGCCAGTGACGGCTCGCTGGCGGGTCGGTCCAGGTCATATTTCATGTGGCTTGAGCCAAACAGGCCCAGCAGCGGCTTGCTCGCATCGGCCTGGTTCAGCTCGTCAAGGGTGGCGGTAAACTGATAGCCCTTCGCCTTCATCTCGTCGATGAGGTTGCGACCATCGGTCCGCTTGCCCTTGTCGGCGCTGGGCAGGAAGAAGCCGCTGCCGCCCCCGAGCACCACGTCCAGCCCCTCCTTCAGGGCGCTGTTGTAACCGCTGCCCCCCGGCACCATCTGGACGGCGATATCAGCCTCCAGGTCCCGGTTGCAGATATGGGCATAGGTGGCGGCCGGGGTGGCGTGGGTGACCCGGGTGGTGGTGACCACGCCGGTGCCACGACCATCGGCCTTGGCCAGCTCCAGCAGGGTGGTCACCGCTTTGCCGCCGCTCTGGCTGCAATCGCTCTCCTGGGTTGCGTCGCTGTCCATGCTGATGACGCCGTTGTTGCTCTTGACCCCGGTCATGTAGGCCGCCATGGAGGGGGCCGAGTCGGTCACCTGAGCATCGTGGGAGAAGGTCTTGATGAAGGCCGTTTCCGGCAGGGTGTCGATGGTGAGGCTGCCCTCTTCGCCGACGCCATAGATCCGGGAGGCGGTGAGGGTGTTGAGACCCATGCCGTCGCCGAGGAAGAAGATCACGTTCTTGGCGCTGGGTTCCGGGGTGTTGCTGTCGTTGTTGGAGTTGCAGCCGGCGGTCAGGGCGGCGCCTATCATCACTGCAAGTCCTGCCATCTTTCTCATTGGGGTTCGCTCCTTGTGAAACCTGAGCGCAGCCTAGAGGGGGCAGATGACACTTTTAGTGAAGAGAGATGACAATGCGGTGAAAGCGCTTTGTAAATGTTATCTTATATCAATGGGTTATGTTGATTGGGTTCTGCCACTCACCTCCCGGTGGCGTGGCGGGCATCCGGCCACCCGGGTGACAACACCCGGCCAGAATAGCCTGTCAAATCGGGGCCGCAGCAGGTAAAATGCGCCCCCTTGCGATGAGTGCCAGCGGTCTGGCGCATCACCACGCACCCGCAACCCCGAGCGCCCGCAGCCCCGAGAGGGGACCGCATGCCAATGAGAGAGTAACGGATATGTCCATCAACTGGTTCCCCGGCCACATGCACAAGGCCCGCAAAGAGATTGCAGAGGTCATGCCCCAGGTCGATGTCATCATCGAGATGCTCGACGCCCGCATCCCCTTCTCCAGCGAGAACCCCCTGGTGCCGGAGCTGCGCGGGGAGACGCCGGTGATCAAGGTGCTCAACAAGGCAGACCTTGCCGACCCCGAGATCACCGAGCTGTGGGTGGCCCACATGGAGCAGGAGAAGGGGATCAAGGCTCTGCCCCTGACCCAGCAGGAGCCGGAGAAGATCAAGCAACTGCTGACCCTGTGCCACGAGATGCTGCCGGAGCGCAACTTCGAGCTGCGCGGGGTGCGCGCCATGATCATGGGCATCCCCAACGTGGGCAAGTCCACCCTGATCAACACCCTGGCGGGGCGCATCATCGCCAAGACCGGCAACGAGGCGGGGGTGACCAAGTCCCAGCAGCGGATCAAGCTCGACAACCACGTCATCCTGACGGACACCCCTGGCTTCCTGTGGCCCAAGCTCAACCCGCCCTCCTGCGGTTATCGACTGGCGATCACGGCGGCCATCAAGGATACCGTCTTCGATTACGCCGACATCGCCATGTTTGCCGCCGACTACTTCATCAAGGCCTATCCGGAGCGCATCAAGGCACGCTACCAGCTGAGCGAGCTGCCGGAGACCGAGATCGAGCTGCTGGATCTCATTGCCCGTCAGCGCGGCTTCATGCGCAAGGGGGGGCTTGCGGATCTGCACAAGGCCTCGGAAATCCTGGTCAATGAATTCCGGTCCGGCATGCTGGGGCGGATCTCCCTGGAGACACCAGAGATGGTGAGCGTCGAGATAGTGGAAGCCGAGGCCGAGGCTGAGCAGAAAGCCAGGGAGAAGGCGGAGCGGGAAGAGGAGCGCCAGGCCCGGGCTCGTCGCAAGTACGCCAAGAAGCGCCAGCGCTGACCGGCGTTGTGCACGATAGGTTGTGCTTGATAGAAAGAAGAGGCGGCCCTGGGCCGCCTCTTCTGGTCATGGTGCTCTGGCGTGAGGGAGGCACAGAGTCGATATTCAACCGCCCGGTTCCCCTTATCATGACCAAGGTGCCGGCCAATCAAGGGGATGAGGCTCCCGTCAGGGGAGGGCCGTGCCGCGTTGCCATCACGGTGGGCAGAAAAACCTTGCGACCCGGCCTCAGTGCCGATTGACAAAGGCACAGGCGGTGGCATGATGCGCTCGCATTTTGCCTCTCCCCACGGTTCTATCCATGACCACATACTCCCGCCCGGTGCTGCTCCTGCTCTGTGGCCTGCTGTTGCTGACCCTGGCCATCGCGGTATTGAATACCCTGGTGCCGCTCTGGCTCGCCCATGAGCATCTGCCCACCTGGCAGGTCGGCATGGTCGGCTCCTCCTATTTCACCGGCAACCTGCTGGGAACCCTGCTGGCGGGCAGACTCATCGCCCGCTGCGGCTTCAATCGCAGTTACTACCTGGCCAGTGCGCTCTTTGCCGCAGGCTGCGTCGGGCTCGGCATTACCGTGGCGTTCTGGAGCTGGCTCGCCTGGCGATTCATCGCCGGTGTCGGCTGCGCCATGATCTGGGTGGTGGTGGAGAGCGCGCTGATGTGCAGCGGCAACGCCCGCAATCGGGGTCGCCTGCTGGCCGCCTACATGATGGTCTATTACGTGGGCACTGTGCTTGGGCAACTGCTGGTGAGCAAGGTGCCGACGTCGCTGATGGCGGTGCTGCCCTGGGTGACCGCCCTGGTGTTGACGGCCATGCTGCCGCTCTTGTTCACCCGCATCGCCAGTCCGTCAGGCAACCACCAGGCCAGGACTCCGGTCTGGCCGATGCTGCGCCTGCGTCAGGCGCGTCTGGGGGTGAACGGCTGCATCCTCTCCGGCATCGTGCTGGGGGTGCTTTATGGTCTGATGCCGCTCTATCTGAACCACCAGGGGGTGAGCGACGGGGCCATCGGCTACTGGATGGCGGTGATGGTGAGCGCCGGCATCCTGGGGCAATGGCCGGTGGGACGTCTGGCGGATCGTTTCGGGCGCCTGCCGGTGCTGCGGGTACAGGTGCTGGTGGTGATCCTGGGGGCCATGGCGATGCTCGGCAACGCGGCCATGGGACCGACGCTGTTCATTCTGGGGGCCGCGGGCTTCACGCTCTATCCGGTGGCCATGGCCTGGGCCTGCGAGAAGGTCGAGCAGCATCAACTGGTGGCCATGAACCAGGCGCTGCTGCTGAGCTACACCATCGGCAGCCTGCTCGGGCCGACCCTGACCGCGCTCTTGATGCAGCACTACTCGGATCATCTGCTGTTCATGGTGATTGCCGGGGTCTCCCTTGTCTATCTGCTGATGCTGCTGCGCAAGATGGGCGAGCACCCGACGCCGATGGCCCATGCCTGAGGGCAGACGGCGTCATCATCCCTGTGCACGGATATAGAAGAGGCGACCCAAGGGTCGCCTCTTTTTCGTCATGGGCCGGGTGGTGCCGCTCAACCAAACCGGTGCCTTGCTACTTCAAAGAGCGAGAGGTGCAGCGGGATCAACTGCTGCCAGTCTCGCCGGTAACCCCCTCCCGGTACGGCGGTGATGGGCAGCCCGTGGCGAAGCGCAGAGTCAAAGACCATGGCATCGCGCTGGCGCACGCCGGAGTCGCTCAGGGAGAGGTAGCCCAGCTCGTCGTCCCGGTGCACATCCACCCCGGCCTGATAGAGGATGAAGTCGGGGGCGTAGAGGCGATGAGCCAGGGCGAGGGCCTGGTCCAGGGTCTCGAGATAGGCGTCGTCCTCCATGCCGCTTGGCAGGGGAAAGTCCAGATGGGAAGCCGGCTTGTGGTGGGGGAAGTTGTGTTCCCCGTGCAGGGAGAGGGTGATGATGTCACGGCTGCCCGTGCACAGGGCGGCGCTGCCATCTCCCTGATGGACATCGAGATCCACGATCAGTACCCGCTCGCAGAGTCCCTCGTCCAGGCAGGTTCGTGCCGCGATCACCAGATCGTTGAAGAGGCAGAAGCCGCTGCCAAACCCCCGGTGTGCGTGGTGGTAGCCGCCGGAAATCTGCAGTCCGCAGCCCTGCGCAAGGGCGTGGCGGCTGGCGGCCAGGGTGGCGCCGACCGAGTGCAGGGTACGTTCAATCAGCAGGGGAGACCAGGGAAAGCCGAGCCGGCGAATGGCCCCTTCATCGAGGGTACCGGTGAGGGCGGCCTGTACATAGGCCGCATCGTGCACCTTCTCTATCTGCTCACGGCTGGCAGGGGCGGCCTGTGCCAGCGGATAGTCGAGGGCGACGAGGCGTTCAAACAGCGCCTGGTACTTGGCCAGGGGGAAGCGGTGACGCTCGGGCAGCCTCAGGGCGGAGTAGTGGGGGTGATAGAAGATGCGCAGTGACATGAAGCATCGGCCATGAACGGGTATGAAAAAGGGGAGCCAGGCTCCCCTCGATGCAGGCGTGCGATGCGCCTTACTGCTGCTGGATCACCCAGATCTGGAAGGCTTTGCGGGTCTCCGCATCGGCCTTGTTGTACCAGCTCTGCAGCTGGGTCAGGGCTTCCGGGTTGCTCATGGCCTTGCTCGGGGCCACTTCCACCGGTGCGCTGGCGGCAGCCATCACGGCGGCGGTGGAGACGGACACAGTCTTGGGCTGGTTGAAGGCCTTGCCCATCTTCAGCAGCTCCTGCTGATAGTCACGGGTCAGCTGGAAGCCACCCACGGTCGGCATGACGAACTGCTCGGATTTCAGGACCTGGCCGGTGGATTTGTCTTTCAGAACGACGTTCTGTTCCTTGACGAAACGCTTGGCTTCTTCTTCCTTGCGGGGCTTCTTGAAGTCGAGGAAGAGTTGCTGGTTGTCGGCGGCGGTGAAGTTGATCACCAGGGGCTCGGCGGTGACCAGCTTGGTTTCACTGCGGCTGGAGTAGTTGCCCTCGAAGGCGACCACGACCTGGTGCCTGCCGGGCTCCAGGGAGAAGACGGTGGCTTTGTCGAGCAGCTGGGGGTTGACGGGTTCGCCATCGAGCAGCTGGATGACATAGGGATTCGTAATTTCCAGTTGGCTAGCGGCCAGGGCGCTACCTGCCCACAACAGACCAGCCAGGGCCGGTACCAGAACAGTCAGTTTCATTTCATCTCCTTGAACAGTCAGGCAATTGCCCACTGAAAAATAGGGGGTCATTTTTACAGGTTTGCCCCACAGCGGCAATAGCCGTTTATGGCGCCTTCCGGTGTGCGGGGTGTGGATCCCGCTGCCCCGAGTCCTGCGGGCAGCGTGCTCTTCTATCTTCCTGCCCCCTCCTGACATGAGGGTCAGGGGAGCGCATGGCGGGCGTCAGCCGTGTCACTCGATGCGTCGGGTGAAGGGGGGGAGGGCGTCCAGCAGGCCCTTGCCGTAGCGCTTGGTCAGCAGGCGCCGGTCCAGGATGGTGACCCGCCCCCTATCCGCCTCTTTTCGGATGAGGCGGCCACAGGCCTGGATGAGCTTGCGCGACGCCTCCGGCACCGTCAGTTGCAGGAAGGGGTTGCCGCCGCGCTGCTCTATCCACTCGGCGGTTGCCTCTTCCACGGGGGAGTTGGGCACCGCGAAGGGGAGCTTGGTGATCACCAGGTTGGTGAGGTAGTGGCCAGGCAGATCCAGCCCTTCCGAGAAGCTGCCGGTGCCAAAGAGGATGCTGGCCTGGCCGCCGTCGCACTTCTGTTTGTGCAAGAGGAGCAGGGCGCTGCGGGACGCTTCCCCCTGTACCAGGAGCGACATCCCCTTGGCTCGCAGCCCCACCGCCACCTCGTTCATCTGGCGATAGGAGGAGAAGAGCACCAGGCTGGCCTCCTTGCCTGCCAGCAGGCGGGGCAGGGTATCGATCAACTCCTGGGTGAAGGCGGGGGCACTGGGCTCATGGGCCATCTTGGGCAGATAGAGTTCGGCCTTGTGGTAGTCGAAGGGGGAGCGCAGCCGCAGATAGCGGGTGCCGTCATGCTCCTTGAGCCCTACCTGGTGGCGAAAATAACTGAAGGAGGAGAGGGCGGTGAGGGTCGCCGACACCAGCACGGCCCCGAGACAGCGGGACCAGAGCCACTCCTCCAGCAGATACCCCACCTCGATGGGGGAGGCGTGCAGCCAGATGTCTCCGTCTTCGCTTCTGGCCATCCAGCGGGCGAGGGGCGTCTTGCCGGTGGGAACATGGCGGCTCAGCATCTCCCAGAGGGCGCAGAAGCTCTCGAGCCGTTGCAAGTGAAAACCACTCTCCGCCAGCAGAGGCTCGGCCTCCTTGCGACGGATTTCGCCATCCTTGAGCGCCTCGCCGATGGCCCCCTGCATTCTGTCCAGCGCCCTCAGTGCCTTCTTGCTCGCCTCCTTGAGGTTTTCCGCCAGCATGGGCAGGGGATCCGGCAGCACCCCATCGGCGAATCTGTGGTGGGGCTCGCCGCCAAAGAGGTGATCATTGCTGGCGAGCCACTGTTCGAGGGCCTTGAGATCCGGCTGGAGAGAGGCCAGGGCATCCTGCAGTTTGAGCTGGGGGTCGAGGAGGCTCTCCTTGTTCAGCGTCCTTGCCAGCTTGCCCGCGCTTTGCACCAGCTTTTCCAGCCAGCGGCGGGATCCCTTGATGCTGGCGCTGGCGGCGCCGTGATCCCGGGCGATGGTGGGCAGGTGATGGGCTTCGTCCAGCACATAGATGCACTCGTCCGGCGGCGGCAATATGATGCCGCCTCCCATGGTGAGGTCGGAGAGCAGCAGGGCGTGGTTGACCACCAGCACGTCTGCTGCGTCCATGTCGTTGCGGGCCCGATGGAAGGGGCAGTGCTGATGGTGGCTCAGGGCCTTGTTGCAGGTGTGGCGGTCGGCTGCGATGCGATCCCAGCAAGGGTCCGTAATGGGTTTGGGCCAGTTGTCCCGATCCCCGTCCCACTTGCCTTCGGTGTAGGCCTGCCACAGCCCCTGGTAGCACGCTTTGTCAGCATCCGATGGCTTGTGTTTGCTCAATGCGCCGAAGTCGAGTTCGAAATTGGCCATCTCGCTGCCGTTTGCCGCCTGCTCCAGCAGGTGCTCGCAGCAGTAGCGCTGGCGCCCCTTGACCAGCATGAAACGAAACGGCAGCTCGCTGTGACAGTGATAAAAGGGGAGATCCTTGTGGATGAGCTGCTCCTGCAGGGCCACGGTGGCGGTGGAGATCACCAGCTTCTTCTGGGTCAGCCGTGCCACTGGTATGGCCCCCTGGGCATAGGAGAGGGACTTGCCGATGCCGGTGCCAGCCTCGGCCACCAGGATGCGGCGACTCCTGTCATATTCTCCCGTCAGGGTCTTGGCGATTTCGGCAACCAGGAAATTCTGCTCCTTGCGCGGCACAAAACCGGGTAAACCATCGGCAATCTGGCGATAGGTATTGCGGATGGTGGCTTTGAGGCGAGTCGATAGCATAAAGAAGGTGTGGCCGTGTCGGTGTGGATGGCAACAGGATACCCGCAACAGGCGGCCCGGGTCGAGGCAGGGGAGAAGCAGTCGGGTCAGCCCCGGCTTTGCACATATGTTATGAGGGAACAGGGGGTTGCAATAAACCACCAAAAAAGAGGGATTCAGGCAGAGAGTATCGCTGTAAACGTTTTCCCTGATGGGGCAAACATTGTGAGATTCAGCTCACAAATTTTTCCCTGTGACTATGGTTTTCATAAAAAGTTCCAAGTTTTTTCATTGCGGATTCGAAAACCCGGTGATAGTCTCGGCGCCATAGTGATGCAAAGAACATCGCTAACACAGGGAATAACAAGGACTTAGTGTTTAATTACAGTAGGCATTGGAAACTATGAAAAAGACAATTCTGGCTATTGCTATCCCGGCTCTGTTCGCATCCGCAGCCAACGCTGCTGTCGTTTACGACAAAGACGGCACCTCCTTTGACATCTACGGCCGTGTACAAGCCAACATGTACGCAGACCACGACGACACCGACGCTGAACTGGTTGGTTCCTCCCGTCTGGGCTGGTCCGGCAAAGTCGGCCTGAACAACACCTGGTCCGGTATCGCCAAGACCGAGTGGCAAGTATCCGCCGAAAACTCTGACAACAAGTTCAACTCCCGTCACATCTATGTCGGCCTGGACGGTACCCAGTACGGCAAGATCATCTTCGGCCAGACCGACACCGCGTTCTACGACGTGCTGGAGCCGACCGATATCTTCAACGAATGGGGTGACGTAGGTAACTTCTACGACGGTCGTCAAGAAGGCCAGATCATCTACTCCAACACCTTCGGTGGCTTCAAGGGCAAAGTGTCCTACCAGACCAACGATGACGTAGCCGTCAAGGTTACTGACATCGGTCAAGGCATCAAGGAAACCGACGTCTACGGTCCGAACGTCAAGCGCAACTACGGCTACGCCGCTGCTGCTGGCTACGACTTCGACTTCGGTCTGGGCCTGAACGCCGGTTACGCTTACTCCGACCTGGAAAGCACCGTCAGCACCGCTTCTGGCGACAAGAAAGAGTGGGCCCTGGGCGCACACTACGCCATCAACGGTTTCTACTTCGCCGGTATGTACACCCAGGGTGACCTGAGCTACGACAACACCACCCAAGGCAACAACAAGGACAAGGGCCGTGGCTACGAGCTGGCTGCTTCCTACAACGTTGACGCCTGGACCTTCCTGGCCGGTTACAACTTCGCCGAAGGCAAGGTACTGTCCAACTCCGCCGGTTCTTCTTACGAAGACATCGTCGACGAAACCCTGCTGGGCGTGCAGTACAACTTCACTTCCAAGTTCAAGGCGTACACCGAGTACAAAATCCAGGGTATCAACGACAAGGACGACGAGTTCACTGTTGCCCTGCAATACAACTTCTAATCTAGCCTCTGCGCTGATTTAGTTGATGAACGGCCAAGCTTGCTTGGCCGTTCTGTTTTTTGGCCCCTTCACCACTTTTCGTCCTCTGGCCCTGCGCCATATCACGTTGTCTTCCTTGCCCCCTTGGTTCTCCTCTGGTAAATCGCTAGATTATTCAATTTGTTGAAGCAGATTGGCCGACAGGGAAGGATGCCTTTGATCGATTTCACCCACCCCGAGTGGCGCGCGCTGGCACAGCAGTTGCTGAGCGGCGGCCCCCAGGCTGTTCGCGGTCGTCAATGGCAGCCGCTCATCGGCATGCTTCGGGACAACCAGTTGCTGCTGGCCCTTGGCAATCATCACTATGAGCTCACCCCTGCCGGGCACCGCTATCTGACCCGGGAGCTGATGCTGGCGAAGATGGCCAGTGCCCCGCCGGAACCCGAGGAGTGGCTGCAATCCCACGGCTGGCAACTGGGGGAGAGGGTCAACGAGCGGGTGCTGGCGGCCCTGTATCGCAAGGGGGAGGGCCATTTCAGCCCCATCGAGCAGATCGACTTCGAAGACAAGGGGATCCGGCTTTGCAGTGATCTGCCCCTTCGTCTGCGGGCCGCACGGCCGTTCAGCCTGTTTCTCAGCGGCGGCACCCTGCTGGATGCCGCCCCCTGGCTCCAGACCCTGGGGGAGGTGGCGCTGCCAGCCCGCACCCTGGCGCAGCTTGGCAAGATCCTCTGGGGAGAGGGGGAGATACAGCGGGTGATCACGACCGATGCCGTCGGCGCCTTCGCCGAGTTGCCACTGCCCGCCGACGCCCTGCTGATCTGGTATCCCGCCGAGGATCCCGGCACGCTGGAGCCCCTGATCGCCGCCTTGCCGCCCCAGACCCTCTGGAGCCACCTCACTGCCCTGGATCCGGCCGGGGTCGACAGAGTACTGGCATTGGCCCAGCGGTTGGGGAGACCGGCGAGCTGGTGGTTGCCCCGGGATCTGTTGCCCATCAAGGCGGCTTACGGGGCTCCCCTGGGGGATGGCCGGCCCTGGGAGCCGAGCCGTATCCCCCGTGCGCTGCTGGCGCAGTGCAATGATCTGGTGGAGTCGAATCGGGGTCTGTCGGTCGAGGTGTGTGCCCTGGCACCGGATTGGCACGGGATTGGTTGAGGCGGCGCCGAGAAAGCGGTTTTCCCCTATGGAAGGCAGTGGTATAAAGAGCTGACGAAGCGCTCCCTGGACGGGCGCTTTTGTTTGCCAACCTACTTTGCCAGCCAACGAACTCAACGGACTACAGGGAATACCATGTTTGAAAAGGTTGTTGCCGCCCCAGCGGATCCGATCCTGGGCCTGACCGAAGCCTTCCGTGCCGACACTCGCAGCCACAAGATCAATCTGGGGGTCGGTATCTACAAGGATGAGACCGGTGCCACTCCTATCCTTCACTGCGTCAAGCAAGCCGAGCAGAAGCTCTTGACCGACGAGAAGACCAAGAACTACCTCGGTATCGAAGGCAATATCGAATACGGCCGCATCGTGCAGCAACTGCTGTTCGGCCGTGATGCCGCCCTGGTGACCAGCGGCCGCGCCAAGACGGCGCAGGCGCCGGGCGGTACCGGTGCCCTGCGCATCGCCGCCGAGTTCGTGGTACGCAACAATCTCGCCAAGACCATCTGGATCTCCGATCCCACCTGGGCGAACCACGTCAGCGTGTTCCAGGCGGCCGGTTTGACCGTCAAGTGGTACAAGTACTACGACGCCGCCACCAAGGGACTCGACTTCGCCGCCATGCAGGCCTCCCTGTCTGACGCGCAGGCGGGGGATCTGGTGCTGCTGCACGGCTGCTGCCACAACCCGACCGGTATCGACCCCACCACCGAGCAGTGGCGTGCCCTGGCCAGGCAGAGTGCCGCCGCCGGCTGGCTGCCGCTCTTTGACTTCGCCTATCAGGGCTTCGCCCGGGGTATCGAAGAGGATGCCGAAGGCCTTCGCATCTTCGCCGAGTGCCACGACGAGCTGCTGGTGGCGAGCTCCTTCTCCAAGAACTTCGGCCTCTACAACGAGCGGGTCGGCGCCTTCACCCTGGTCTGCGCGACCAAGGCGGTGGCCGACGTCGCCTTCACCCAGGTGAAGACCGTCATTCGTGCCAACTACTCCAACCCGCCGTCACATGGCGCCGCCGTTGTCACCACCGTGGTGAGCGACCCGGCCCTCTATGCGGAGTGGGTGGAAGAAGTGGCCGCCATGCGGGTGCGCATTCGCGAGATGCGCGAGCTGCTGGTGGAGAAGCTGGCCGAGCGGGGGGTGAACCAGGATTTCAGTTTCATCCGCGAACAGAACGGCATGTTCTCCTTCTCCGGTCTCTCCAAGGATCAGGTGGAGCGCCTCAAGAGCGAATTCGCCATCTATATCGTCGGCTCCGGCCGGATCAGCGTGGCAGGCATCACCCGCGCCAACATTGATCCCCTCTGCGACGCCATCGCCAAGGTGTTGTAAGAGAGAAGCATCTGCGCCAAGCGCCTTGCTTCAGCCATAAAAAGCCCGCCGTATCGGCGGGCTTTTTCATTTTCCGGCATCAGCGGCGCCGCTTGCTGCTTCCCAGCAGGGAGCCGAGCACCCCGCGCATCAGCTGGCGTCCCACCTCGTTGCCGAGGGTGCGGGCCACGCTCTTGGCGGCGGTCTGCACCACCCCGTCATGCTGGCCACCACGGGGGCCGGTGCGACCGAACAGGATGCCATTCAAGGCATCCAGCAGACCGCCGCCCTGGTCGGTCTGTGGGGAAGCGGTCTCGTCACCGGCGGCGGGCGATGTCTCTTGAAGTCGCTCGAACGCGGACTCCCTGTCCTCCTGGGTGTCGTATCTGCCGTAGAGCAATGAGCCCTGAATAAGCGCCTGGCGCTCGGCCGCGCTCAGGGGGCCGATGCGGCTGGCCGGGGGCGCGATGAAGGCGCGCTCCACCACGCTGGGCCGCCCCTTCTCGTCGAGCAGGGAGATGAGCGCCTCCCCGACCCCCAGTTCAGTGATGGCTCCGGCGGCGTCGAAGGCCGGGTTGGCTCGCAGGGTGTTGGCGGCGATGCGTACCGCCTTCTGATCGCTCGGGGTGAAGGCGCGCAGGGCGTGCTGCACCCGGTTGCCAAGCTGCCCCAGCACGCTGTCGGGGATGTCGGCCGGACTCTGGGTCACGAAATAGACGCCCACCCCCTTGGAGCGGATGAGGCGCACCACCAGCTCAATTTTCTCCAGCAGTGCCCTGGGGGCATCCTTGAACAGCAGGTGGGCCTCGTCGAAGAAGAACACCAGCACGGGCTTTTCCGGATCCCCCACCTCGGGCAACTGTTCGAACAGCTCGGAGAGCAGCCAGAGCAGGAAGCAGGCATAGAGGCGGCTGGACTGGGTGAGCTTGCCGGCGGCCAGCACATTGATATGGCCGTGGCCCGCCTCGTCGGTCTGCATCAGATCCTGGATGTCCAGCATGGGCTCGCCGAAGAAGTGATCGCCGCCCGCGCTCTCCAGGGTGAGGAGGTTGCGCAGGATGGCGCCGATGGAGGCGGTCGACACATTGCCGTAGCGGGTGGTGAGGGTCTTGGCGTGCTCCCCCGCAAACTGCACCATGGCCCGCAGGTCTTTCAGATCGAGCAGCAGCAACCCCTCGTCGTCCGCCACCTTGAACACCAGCTCCAGCACCCCGCTCTGGGTGTCGTTGAGGCCGAGCAGGCGTGCAAGCAGCAGAGGCCCCATGTCGGAGACGGTGGCCCGCACCGGGTGGCCCTCTTCGGCGAAGAGATCCCAGAACAGGGTGGGGCTGGCGGCAAAGTCGGGTGCCTGAAGGCCGAGCTGGGCCAGACGGGCATCCAGCTTGGCAGAGGGGGTGCCGGCGGCGCCCAGGCCGCTCAGATCCCCCTTCACGTCTGCCAGAAAGACCGGCACGCCGAGGCGGGAAAACCCCTCCGCCAGCACCTGCAGGGTGACTGTCTTGCCGGTGCCGGTGGCCCCGGTGATAAGGCCGTGGCGATTGGCCATGGCGGGGAGCAGGGAGAGGGGGTTGCCATTGGCATGGGCCAGCGTGAGCGGTTCGGCCATGGTGGGCTCCTTGTTTCGAATGGGGGTCGAAAAACAACGGGTTACAAGGAGTGTGGTGGCAGAGGCAGACGATGGCAAGGCACGCCGCCCGAGACAAGGACGGCGTGCTGGCAACCTAGCGGGGGCGGGCCAGTTTGCCCAGTTGCAACAGCAGCAGGGTGAGCAAGGCGCCAGCGGCAGCGCTCAGCACCGCCAGCAGCAGGCTGCCGAGCAGGAAGGGGGGCACCAGGGTGGCTGCCTCCTGCTCCAGCCAGTGCAGGGACCAGGTGAGATGGAAGGGGGCTGGCGTCTCGTTCAGCACCAGGCAACCGGTACGATAGGCGTAGAGGTACATGAAGGGGAGTGTCAGCGGGTTGTTGAACCAGACCGCCAAGAGGGCCAGCGGCAGGTTGAAGCTGAAGGCCAGCACCAGGGCGACGGCCACCAGGGAGTGCATGGGCATGGGGACCCAGCTGGCGAACAGCCCGGCCGCCACGGCGCCACAGAGGGCCCGTGTTCCCCCTTGCCAGAGGGTGGGGGTCAGCAGTCGCTCGCCAAAGAGGGCGAACCACTTCTGTTGGCGCAGGGTATCGGGGTCAATCTTGAAGCGGGCCAACCAGCGATTCAGCATGGGCGCGCCACCTTGCGTTTTTGCCACTGGCGCACCGTGCTCAGGCGCCAGCCCGCGCGAACCAGGACATAGCCGACGAGGGCGCTCAGCAGGGCAAGCACCAGGGAGCCCAGCAAGAGCGGCGGGGCCACCGTCTCGAACACCGACACCAGCCAGGCCCAGGTGAAGGTGATCTCGATGTGCTGGGAGGGGTGCCCCAGCAACTGGCAGCCCACCAGATAGGCGCCATAAAACAGCGGTGGCATGGTCAGGGGGTTGGAGAGCCAGACCAGGGCCACCGAGAGGGGCAGGTTGACCCGGCAGGCGATGGCGCCGCCAGCGGCCAGCAGCATCTGGCAGGGGAGGGGCACCCAGGCCATGAAGAGGCCGACCGCACAGGCACCGGCGGCGGAGCGCCGGTTGAGATGCCAGAGATTGGTATCCAGCAGCAGCTTGCCAAAGAGTCGCAAGTGCTTGTGTTCCTTGAGGGTCGCCGGGTCGGGTAGCCAGCGCTGTATGATTCGTTTGGGCATGTTCTGAACCTTGCTAAATACTTGCTCCATGGATCTGCGTCTGTTGTCGTTTGCCCTGGGGGCAAGCTCCTCACTGCTTTGGCCATGGCTGCCTTCATGGGAATGGGGTGGCCTGATGCTGCTGCTCGCGCTCCCCCTCGCCGGTGGTCGTTGCTGGCGGCTGCTGTTTCTGCTGCTCGGCATCCTCTGGATGCAGGTGAATATGCACTACCGGCTTGCCTGGCTGGATCAGCTTGGCAAAAAAACGAGCCACATCATAACCGCACACGTGCAAAGTACGGAGTCTTCGGGAGAGAAAGAGGGGGATAAATTTGCGCGCCTGCTGCTGCGCCTCGACACCCTGGACGATCGCCCCCTCATCGTGCCACCCCTGGTGCGGGTCAATGCCTATCAGGTGTTGCCGCCGTTGCCTGCCGGCAGCCGCGTCACCCTGGTGACCTCTCTCAAGCCGGCCCATGGCCTGGCCAACGAAGCGGGGATGGATGGGCGGCGCCTGCTCCTTGGCAAGGGGATCACCGCCACCGGCAACCTGCGTCGGGTCATCGCCCTGGATGCCGTGCCCCCGGGTGTGCGCGATCGCTGGCTGGCGGCGGCGAGTCGCGCCTGGGAGGGGATGGCGCAGGCCCCCCTGCTGGCGGCCCTCACCTTCGGGGAACAGGGGGGGATCACGGATGCCCAGTGGGAACTCTTTCGCGGCAGCGGCCTGACCCACATCATCGCCATCTCGGGCCAGCATATCGCTCTGGTAGCGGTGCTCGGCTGGTGGCTCGGGCGGCTGTTCGGGCTGCGCGGGGCTATCTGCGTGTCACTCCTGTTCGCGGCCACCTACAGCTGGCTGGCGGGGTTTGCGGTGGCCACCGAGCGTGCCCTCATCATGGTGCTGGTGTGGAGCCTGCTGCGCTGGCTAAAGCGGGACTGGCCGAGCCACCGGATCTGGCTGTGGGCCTTTGTGGTGCTGACATTGTGGGACCCTCTCGCCCTCTATTCGGCGGGGTTCTGGCTCTCTTTTCTGGCGGTGGCCCTGCTGTTGCTGGCGAGCCTGTTGCACGATCGCCCTGGCCTGGTGCGGTTGCAACTTCTGCTGCTACTCGGATTGCTGCCCCTGCAACTGCTGCTGTTCGAGGGGATGGCGCCCCTGGCGTTTCTGCTCAATCTGCTGGCACTGCCGCTGTTCTGCCTTGTCATCATTCCCCTGGCGCTCATCGGCGTGCTGGTGGCGCCCCTCTCCACGTTGCTGGCCCACGGCCTGCTCTGGGTCTCCGCCTTCGGCCTGGAGTGGGTGCTGTGGGGGCTCACGCAGCTGGCGGATCGCCTGCAGCTCTGGTGGCCGGTGCCCGGCTGGCTGATGCCCGCCAGCGCCCTGCTGATCCTGCTGTGGACGGGATGGCACCTGCCGGGAGGGCGCACTCTGGGGGGGCCGGTGGCGGCGGCCCTGCTACTCGCCCTCTGGCCTGCTCCCGCTTCCTGGCAGGTGCGGGTGCTGGACGTGGGGCAGGGGCTCTCGGTGCTCGTCACCCGGGGGGATCGGGCCATCCTGTTTGATACCGGGGATCGCTACCCCGGGGGCTACAACATGGCGGATGCGGCCATCCTGCCCCTGCTCAACCGGCTCGGCATCCGGGTGATCGACACCCTGATCATCAGCCACAGAGACAGGGATCACGCGGGCAACCGGCAGGCTCTGTTGCAGAGCATGGCGGTGCGCCGGGAGCTCTCCTCCTTCCCCTTTGCACCGGCTACCCAGGCCTGCCGCCGAGGTCAGCAGTGGCATTGGCAGGGACTGGATGTGCGGGTGCTCTGGCCCCTGGCAGCCGGGGCGGGGCGCAACAACGACAGTTGCGTGGTGCAGCTGGACGACGGGCGTCATCGGTTGCTGCTGAGCGGCGACATCGAGCAGCAGGCAGAGCGCCGCCTGCTGGCACTGGCGCTGGAGGAGGGTGAGGGCGCGGGGCTGGCCAGCACCCTGCTGGTGAGCCCGCATCATGGCAGTCGCACCTCCTCCACGGCCCCCTTCGTGGCTGCGGTGAAACCTGCCTTCGTGGTGCACAGCGCAGGCTTCATGAACCAGTGGGGCTTTCCCCGCCCCGAGGTGGTGGCGCGATACCAGGGGGCGCGGCAGTGGGTCACGGGGGAGGCGGGCGCCATCCTGATCGAGCCGGGGGACGCGGGGCTCAGGATCCGGGCCGAGCGGGAGCAGGGGCCCTGGTACCGGCGTGGCGGCCCCTGGTGGCAGCCGCAGGTATGGGGAAGTGAGTGAGGATCCGGTGAGCCTGCCCGGCAAGGGGCGGCCTTCATTTGTGACCCGGGTTGTAGCCATCGCGCCAGCGGCGCTTGGTGTAGCTCCAAGGTTTGGCTAGAATAGCCCGTCATTTCCCTTATTAACGGCTATTCATGCAACAAGAAACCTCACAAGAGAGCTGGACCGTCTTCAAGCGCCTGCTCGGTTATGTCCGGGATCGCAAGCTGGGTCTGGTGGGCGGCATCATTGGCATGCTGGGTTACGCGGCCGTGGATACCACCTTCGTCTACTCCATCAAACCGCTCATCGACCAGGGGCTCAACGGCAACGACAGCAGCGTGCTCAAGTGGATGCCCTTCTTCGTCCTCGGCATCGTGGCTCTGCGCGGCTGCGCCGCCTTCCTCTCCAACTACTGCATGGCCTGGGTCGGCAACCACGTGGTGATGCGCCTGCAGCAGCAGGTGTTCAGCCACCTGATGGCCATGCCCATGAGCTTCTTCGACCGCCAGAACACCGGCAACCTGCTCTCCAAGGTGACCTATGATGCCGGTCAGGTGTCGTCCGCCGCGAGCTCGACCCTGGTCTCCCTGGTGCGGGAAGGGGCCACCGTCATCGGCCTGCTGGGCCTGATGTTCTGGCACTCCTGGCAGTTGTCGGTGATCTTCCTGGTGGTGGGGCCCCTGGTCGGGATCCTCATCAGCATCATCAGCCGACGTTTTCGCAAGATAAGCCGCCACATCCAGCAGGCGGTGGGTGACATCACCACCTCCACCGAGCAGATGCTCAAGGGGCACAAAGAGGTGCTGATGTTCGGGGGCCAGGAGGTGGAGGACAAGCGCTTCTACCAGGTGAGCAACCGGATGCGCCAGCAGACCATGAAGATGGTCGCCGCCGACGCCATCGGCAGCCCCATCGTCCAGATGGTGGCCTCCGTGGCCCTTGCGGTCTTCCTCTATGTCGCCACCATCGACAGCGTCAAGGCGACTCTGACCGCGGGCACCTTCACCGTCATGGTCACCTCCATGATGATGCTGCTCAAGCCGCTGAAAAGCCTGACCGACGTGAACAACCAGTTCCAGCGCGGCATCACCGCCTGCCAGAGCCTGTTCGGTCTGCTGGACTCCACCCCGGAGCAGGACACCGGCACTCGCACTCTGGAACGTGCCCGAGGTGAAATCGAGTTTCGCAACGTCACCTTCACCTACCCGACCAAGGAGACACCGGCGCTGCGCAACATCAGCTTCAAGGTGGAGGCGGGCAAATCGGTGGCCCTGGTGGGTCGTTCCGGCTCCGGCAAGAGCACCATCGCGAGCCTCCTGACCCGCTTCTATGACATCGAAGAGGGGGAAATTCTGCTGGATGGCGTCAACATCCGCGAATACCGCCTGAGCGAGCTGCGCAAGCAGTACGCCCTGGTCTCCCAGCACGTGCACCTCTTCAACGACTCGGTGGCCAACAACATCGCCTACGCGGCGGAAGAGAAGTACAGCCGCGACGAGATCAAGCAGGCGGCCCGCATCGCCCATGCGGACGACTTCGTCAGCAAGATGCCGGAAGGCTATGACACCGTCATCGGCGAGAACGGCGCCTCCCTCTCCGGCGGCCAGCGCCAGCGCATCGCCATCGCCCGCGCCCTGCTGCGGGACTCTCCGGTGTTGCTGCTGGACGAAGCCACCTCGGCCCTGGACACCGAGTCCGAGCGCCACATCCAGGCGGCCATCGACGAGCTGTGCAAGGCGCGCACTTCCCTCGTGATCGCCCACCGCCTCTCCACCATCGAGAAGGCGGACGAGATCCTGGTGATCGACGAGGGACACATCGTCGAGCGCGGCAACCACCAAACCCTGATGGACATGCATGGTACTTATGCCCAGCTGCGGGCCATTCAGTTTGGTAATACAGCCACGGGTAACAAGGGCTGATGCTGGCCAGACTCTGGTACAGGAACAGCCTCTGGCGCTGGGGGCTGGCCCCCTTCGCCCTGCTGTTTGCCGTGATCAGCGGCGTCCGCCGTCTGGGGTATCGCCGAGGCTGGTTCAGCGCCTATCGGGCCACCCTGCCGGTGGTGGTGGTGGGCAATCTCTCGGTGGGGGGCAACGGCAAAACCCCGGTGGTGGTTTGGCTGGTGGAACAACTCCAGGCCCGGGGCTGGCGCCCCGGCGTGGTCAGCCGCGGCTATGGCGGCAAGGCGCCCCATTACCCCTATCGACTGGATGAGAGCAGCACCCCGGCCGAGGCCGGGGATGAGCCCGTGCTCATCGCAAGGCGCTGCGGCTGCCCCGTGGCGGTTGCCCCCAGACGGGCCGATGCGGTGCGGTTGCTGGAGCAAGGCGGTGAGGTGGACATCATCGTCACCGACGACGGCCTGCAGCACTATGCCCTGGCCCGTGACATCGAACTGGTGGTGGTGGACGGGGTGCGCCGCTTTGGCAATGGCTGTCTGCTGCCCATGGGGCCGCTGCGCGAGCCCACGACGCGCCTCAAGCGGGTGGACGCCATCATCTGCAACGGCGGCGAACCCGCCCGTGGCGAGTACGCCATGCGCCTGGTGCCGGATACCCTGCGCCGGGTGTGCGACGATGCGCCTCTCACTGCCCCCCTCTCGGGGCCGGTGGATGCCCTGGCGGGCATCGGCCATCCCCCCCGTTTCTTCGCCACCCTGACCGCCCTTGGTTACGAGCTGGTGCAGAGCGTCGGCTACGGGGATCACCAGGCGTTCGACGCCGTCGAGTTGCTGGCCCGCTTCGGCCAGCGCCCCTTGCTGATGACCGAGAAGGATGCGGTCAAGTGCCGCCCCTTCGCCCCGGACAACTGGTGGTATCTGCCGGTCAGCGCCGAGCTGCCCGATGCCCTGGGGGAGGCGCTGCTGCGCACCCTGGGCCCGCAGCCCGGGGGGGACAAGCACCAGGCGCCCTGACGGGGCGCCACCGGATTGGAACAGACGGCCAGCGCCCGGACTCGGGGGCTGGCCCTGCACATTGACATGCCAGGCAAGATCGCCTGTGGGAAATCGTTAAAGGAGTTTCGTTGTGGCACTGGATATTAAACTGCTCGACATCATCGCCTGCCCGGTCTGCAAGGGGAAACTGCACTATCAAGCGCACGCCGAGGGCCCTCAGGAGCTCATCTGCCGCTTCGACAGACTGGCCTATCCCCTGGAGGAGGGGATCCCGGTGCTGCTGGAGAACCGGGCCCGTCACCTGGCGCTGGAAGAGCTGAAGCCATGAGTTTCGTCGTCGTCATTCCTGCCCGTTACGCCTCCACCCGGCTGCCGGGCAAGCCGCTGGCCGACATTCACGGCAAGCCCATGGTGCAGCACGTGGTGGAGAAGGCCCTGCAATCGGGCGCCGATCGGGTGATCGTCGCCACCGATGACGAGCGGGTGCAGCAGGCTCTGGCTCCCTTTGCCGCCGCTGCCGGGTTCGAGGTGTGCATGACCTCACCGGATCACCAGTCCGGCACCGAGCGTCTGGCCGAGGTGTGCCGTCACTACGGCTTTGCCGCCGACACCATCATCGTCAATGTGCAGGGGGACGAGCCCCTCATTCCCCCCGTCATCATCCGCCAGGTGGCGGACAACCTGGCCGCGGCCAGCGCGCCCATGGCGACGCTGTCGGTGCCGATCAGGGATGCCGAAGAGGCGTTCAATCCCAATGCCGTCAAGGTGGTGACCGACCGGGAGGGGTATGCCCTCTATTTCAGTCGCGCCAGCATCCCCTGGGATCGGGACCGCTTTACCCAAAGCCGCGAGCAGATTGGCGATCACTACCAGCGCCACATCGGCATCTACGCCTATCGCGCAGGCTTCATCCAGCGTTACGTGGACTGGGCACCGAGCGTGCTCGAGCAGGTCGAAGCCCTGGAGCAGCTGCGGGTGCTCTGGTACGGGGAGAAGATCCACGTGGCCCAGGCGCTGCAAGCCCCGCCGGTGGGGGTGGACACCCAGGCCGATCTCGACAAGGTACGTGCACTGCTGGCCGGTTGAGGCTGGCGGAACGGCTTTGATGCGATACGGCGCCCCAGGGCGCCGTTTTTTAATTGATTCTTTGTATAATAATTTGATTTAAAACGGATTTTACGAGCAATTTCAAACTTTTCCCGCCCATGGTTTGCCAAATCATCGAGTTTGGTTATGATGCAAGACGCCGTGTTAACCCTAACTGGCATATAACGAGATAAAAAACGGGGTGTTTGGGTGATTAATGTATTCCTGGTCGATGATCATGAGTTGGTGCGTACAGGGATAAGACGCATTTTGGAAGACGTCCGCGGGATCAAGGTGGTGGGCGAGGCGCAGAGCGGGGAAACCGCGGTGGCCTTCTGTCGGCAACATCACCCCGATGTGATCCTGATGGACATGAACATGCCGGGCATCGGTGGTCTGGAAGCGACCCGCAAGATCCTGCGGATCCGCCCCGATGTACGCATCATAGTGCTGACCATTCATTCAGAAAATCCGTTCCCCACCAAGGTGATGCAGGCGGGCGCCGCCGGGTACCTCACCAAGGGGGCCGCGCCGGACGAGATGATCCACGCGATTCGCCTGGTTCACTCCGGTCAGCGCTACATCTCCCCGGAGATCGCCCAGCAGATGGCCCTGAGCCAGTTCGCCTCCGCCGACGAGAACCCCTTCAAGTCCCTCTCCGAGCGGGAGCTGCAGATCATGATGATGATCACCAAGGGGCAGAAGGTGACCGACATCTCCGAGCAGCTCAACCTGAGCCCGAAGACGGTCAACAGCTACCGCTACCGCCTGTTCAGCAAGCTGGGGATCAACGGCGACGTGGAGCTGACCCATCTGGCCATTCGTTATGGCATGCTGGATGCCGATACCCTGTAACGGGGGCGTGTGGACACCAAAGGCGGCACCGGCCGCCTTTTGCTTTTTGCAGGCTGTGGGCAGTATGCTCTCCCCGTCTTTTTGCATTCATCCGTTGAGTCGAGTTGCCGATGACCCTCTCTCCCGAGCCCCATTTTGACAGCAAGGCGTTTCTGAGCGCCGTCACCCACCAGAGTGGTGTCTACCGCATGTACGACAGCGGCGGCACCGTCATCTACGTGGGCAAGGCCAAGGATCTCAAGAAACGGCTCGCCTCCTACTTTCGGGCCAACGTCGACAGCATCAAGACCCGCACCTTGGTGCGCCAGATTGCCGATGTGCAGGTAACGGTCACCCACACCGAGACCGAGGCGCTGATCCTCGAGCACAACCTCATCAAGCAGTACCAGCCCCGCTACAACGTGCTGCTGCGGGATGACAAGTCCTACCCCTGGATCATCATCACCGACCATCGGCACCCGCGCATCGGCGTCCATCGCGGCGCCCGCAAGGTGAAGGGGGAGTATTTCGGCCCTTACCCCTCCGGCGGCGCGGTACGCGAGAGCCTGCACCTGATGCAGAAGATCTTCCCGGTGCGCCAGTGCGAGGATGCCGTCTATGCCAACCGTACCCGCCCCTGCCTGCTCTACCAGCTCAAGCGCTGCGCCGGCCCCTGCGTGGCGGGGCTGGTGAGCGAGGCCGAGTATGCCCAGCAGGTGGCGCTGGCCAAGCTGTTCCTCGCGGGCAAGAACCAGCAGGTGATCGGCGAACTGGTGGGCAAGATGGAGTCCGCCAGCGGCGATCTGCGCTTCGAGGAGGCGGCCCGCTACCGGGATCAGATCCAGGCCCTGCGCCGGGTCACCGAGCAGCAGTCGGTGAGCGGCAACGTGCTGGACGAGCTCGACGTGGTGGGGGTGGCCTTCGAGCAGGGGACCGCCTGCATCCACGTGCTCTTCATCCGCCAGGGCAAGGTGCTGGGATCGCGCAGCTACTTCCCGAAAGTGCCGGCCGATACCCCGCTTGACGAGGTGGTGCAATCCTTCCTGCTGCAGTTCTATCTGTCGGGGCAGGGGGGACGGCAGATCCCGAGCGAGGTGCTGCTGGACGTGGCGCTGGAGGATGAGAGCGTCATCGCAGACACCCTGAGCCAGACCGCCGGCTACAAGGTGCGGGTGGTGAGCCGGACGCGCAGCGAACGGGCCCGCTTCATCAAGCTCGCCTCCATCAATGCCCAGACCGCGCTGCGCTCGCGCCTCGCCCACAAGAGCACCATCACCGCCCGTTACGATCAGCTGGAGGAGCTGCTGGAGCTCGAGACCCCCATCGCCCGCATGGAGTGCTTCGATATCTCCCACACCATGGGGGAGCGCACCGTGGCCTCCTGCGTGGTGTTCAACCGGGAGGGGCCGCTCTCCTCGGAATACCGCCGCTTCAACATCGACGGTATCACCGGCGGGGATGACTACGCCGCCATGGAGCAGGCGCTTGAGCGCCGTTTTGGCAAGCAGCAGGAGCCGGACAAGGTGCCGGATGTGCTGTTCATCGACGGCGGTCTCGGCCAGTTGCGCCGCGCGGAGGAGATCCTGGCGCGCCAGCTGGAGTTTCTCGGCGGCAAATACCCGCTGCTGGTGGGCATCGCCAAGGGGGTGACCCGCAAGGCGGGGTTGGAGACCCTGATCCTGGGGGACAGCCACGAAGAGCTGCATTTGCCGACGGACATGCCCGCCTTGCACCTCATCCAGCACATTCGCGACGAATCCCACCGCTTTGCCATCACGGGCCACCGGGCCAGGCGGGCAAAGGCCCGCACCACCAGTACCCTGGAAGACATTCCCGGGGTGGGGCCGAAACGGCGACAGGCGCTGCTCAAATACCTGGGGGGTTTGCAGGAGGTGAAAAAGGCCGGGGTGGACGAGCTCGCCAAGGTGCCCGGCATCAGCCAGGAGCTGGCCCAGTCCATCCACGACGCATTGCACTAGCTCTAGCGCTGCCTTTGGTGTGAAGGAGGTCACGCCAGGGGGCATCAGGGCGTGCCGCCTGCGCACAAGAGCCGTGACGCAGGGGGCTCCCAAATGCCATAATGACCGGCATCCTGAGGTTATTGATGGATTAATGGACCAAGGCGGGCGCCAGTTCGGTTGCATCCGCGATCGGCTTGGGGCTACCATGTAGCGGCATACAAGAAGTGGCTGAAAATAATGACAAATATTCCTAACCTGCTGACGTTCTTTCGGATTTTGCTCATCCCCGTCTTCGTCATCCTGTTCTACCTTCCCTATCAGTGGTCCTACATGGCGGCGGCCATCGTCTTTATCCTGGCGGCCGCAACCGACTGGTTTGACGGCTATCTTGCCCGCAAGCTGAACCAGTCCACCGCCTTTGGCGCCTTCCTCGATCCGGTGGCCGACAAGATCATGGTGGCGGCGGCCCTGGTGGTCATCGTCGAGCACTACAACACCGTCTGGGTCACCATCCCCGCCATGACCATGATTGGCCGGGAGATCATCATCTCCGCCCTGCGTGAATGGATGGCCGAGCTTGGCAAGCGCTCCTCGGTGGCGGTCAGCTGGATTGGCAAATGGAAGACCATGATCCAGATGGTGTCGCTCACCGGCCTCATCTGGCAATACGACATCTGGATGGTGTGGCTCGCCTATGTGCTGCTCTACGTGGCCACCGTGCTCACCTTCTGGTCCATGTTCCAGTACATGAAGGCTGCCTGGGGCGATCTCAGCTACCACTCCCGGTTCTAGTCCCGACGGGAAGATGGCCGTTTCTCTGCCACTGGCGCCGAGAAACGGCCATGAGCTGCAAAAGTGTGGGAAAAGGGTAAAAAACACCCGAACGATCAGCGTATTAAATGTTTTTGGTTGACTGGGCGGGGAACATCGCTAGAATGCGTTCTCACAGTCAGGCAGTCAGCCAGACCGATGCGGGAATAGCTCAGTTGGTAGAGCACGACCTTGCCAAGGTCGGGGTCGCGAGTTCGAGTCTCGTTTCCCGCTCCAAATTCAGACAATAGAGAGTTCCTCTCTTTTGCATGGCGCGTTAGCAAAGCGGTTATGCAGCGGATTGCAAATCCGTTTAGTCCGGTTCGACTCCGGAACGTGCCTCCATATTGACAAGCCCGCCCGCGGACTTGATACCGATTGCGGTGCCTGAGTGGTGAAATCGGTAGACACAAGGGATTTAAAATCCCTCGACGTTCGCGTCGTGCCGGTTCGATTCCGGCCTCAGGCACCATTTAAATCAAAGAGTTACTAAGGCCACTAGCAATAGTGGCCTTTTTGTTTCTAGTCAATTGACTGCCAGAATGGCAGCGACCTGAAGAGTCGGTTCATCTCTTGAATCTGCACGTGCCAGGCTGCGACCCCTGGTGTGAACATCAAAGAGCCTGCTCGATGGCAGGCTCCTGAGTGCTTCCCAGATTTATCTAGAGTTCCGAGATGATGGTCGATACCTCTTCTGCTCCGTGTCTTATCTCCTCCATCACTTTTGCAACGTCATCGATCTGCTTTTGCCCGTGGATGGCGCCGTCTGCCGCGGACTGGATCTGCTCGCTGACCTGCCTGGTGAGCTGCTGATTCTGGCTGACGACATTGGCTATTTCGTTGGTCGATAGGGAGGTTCTTGCCGCCAGTTGACGAACTTCATCGGCCACGACGGCAAAGCCTCTGCCTTGTTCGCCGGCTCTCGCCGCTTCGATGGCGGCATTGAGCGCGAGCAGGTTGGTCTGGTCTGCAATGCTGCTGATGGTGGATACGATGGCGGTGATATTCTGGGATTGAGCGTGGAGCTTGCTCATCAAGGTGCTGGCATGTTCCATCTGCCTGACAATATTGTCCGAAGTGGAGACGACGGTGGTCAACATCTCCTCTCCTTTGATGACGGAGGATTTGGTTGTGACAGATGTTTCATTTGCCACCTTGGCCACATGTTGTACGGCCTGATCTTTGCTGATCTGCGGGGTGATATTGGAAGCAAACTTGATGACCTTGATCACCTTGCCATGGCTGCCCCGCACAGCGTTGTAGGTTGCCTCCAGCCAGACTTCATGGCCTTTTTTATCAAATCGCTGAAAGCGCCCCGATTTGAACGTCCCCTGAGCCAGCTCCTGCCAGAAATCGGGATGTTCCCGATAAAACAGCTCATCACAAAACATGCGATGTTGATGGCCTTTAATTTCATCGAGTCGATAGCCCATGGTATCCAGGAAATTACGGTTGGCGGAAATAACAACACCAGTCGGTTCAAACTCGATGACGGCGAGGGAGCGATCCAGCGCCTCAAATATTGCTTTTTGAGTCATGAGCAGATCATGTTGCACTGTCACATCTGACGCTATTTTGATGATCTTGATTATTTTTCCGCCCTGGCTGACGGGGAAATAGGTGGCTTCCAGCCATATTTCCTTGCCTTGTTTGCCAACCCGGTGGAAGGTGCCATGCTGGCTGTGCCCATTTGCCAGATCTCGCCAGAATTCCCGATAGGAGGGGGAGTCGGTATCTTCTTTCATGCAGAACATGGCGTGATGCTGCTGCACGATCTCATTGAGGGAGTAGCCGACGGAATGAAGAAAAAGCGGGCTGGCATCGAGAATATAACCATCGGTGGTGAATTCAATCATGGGAAGATGATCGTGCATGGCATGATCCAGAGCCTCGCTTTTCAAGGCCCTCTCTCGTTCTGCTGCCAGCTCTTTTTTAAGTTTCGAGTCGAACATAAGCACACTCCAGCCAAGAAAATAGAATCATCCGACATCTCTTCGTTGACGAACTCTTCACACTTTCTGGGTATGAAGGGTCGTTTTTGAGTGTAATGCACCCCTGTCATTTGATTCGGGCTTTTCCATACAAAAAACAGGTTTAATACAAGATGATGCGCCCTTTTTATATGCGGTGATAAATAAAACGTATTCCTATTCTGAATTATTTGTTCGATGCATCGATTGTTTAACGGGGTCTGTCAGTGGGCAAGACAATGGTTCGCAGCCGTGGGCGAACAGGGCCTCATTTCGGCGAATACGGGTATCCAGGGCAGGGGCTTGTCGGTGAGGAGTGACGGTCGTCTGCATCGATGGGGGAGGGCGCGCAGCGGGAAGGTGCGGCATATAGAGGTGTCTCGGTCCCTCTGTCCGGGAAACCTGCACTTGAGTGTTTGAACGCATCTGTTGCCCATTGTCATGGACGATGGGAAGGAGGGGTGACGTTCCGTGTGGCTGCGAAATGCCCTGGAGAGGCTCGCCTGACCNGCCGGCTCATATCGCGTCAGTCATCACCCCTGGACATTAACCAGGATCCGGCCGCGCACCTGGCCTGCCAGGAAGGTATCCCCCAGGGTCACGACCTGGGAGAGGGGCACTTCCCGGGTGAGGAGATGGAGGCGGGTCAGGTCGAGATCCTCGGCCAGTCGGGCCCAGGCCTGCTGGCGCAGCGGGCGCGGTGCCATCACGCTGTCGATGCCATAGAGGGTGACGCCGCGCAGGATGAAGGGCATGACGGTGGAGGGGAAGTCTATCCCTCCCGCGAGACCGCAGGCAGCCACGGCGCCGCCGTAGCGGGTAGTGGCGCAGGCATTGGCCAGGGTGTGGCTGCCGACGGTGTCGATGACGCCGGCCCAGCGTTCCTTGCCCAGCGGGCGTCCCGGCGCGGCCAGTTCGGCGCGATCGATCACCTCGGCGGCGCCGAGGGACGTCAGATAGTCGGCCTCGTGCAGCCGCCCGGTGGCGGCCACCACTCGATAGCCCAGCTTGGCCAGGAGGGTGATCGCCACGCTGCCCACACCGCCGTTGGCGCCCGTCACCAGAATGTCACCGTCACCGGGGGTGATGCCGTGTTTCTCCAACGCCATCACGCAGAGCATGGCGGTGTACCCTGCGGTGCCGATGGCCATGGCGTCCCGGGGCTGGAAGCGCTCAGGCAGGGCGACCAGCCAGTCGCCCCGGACCCGTGCCCGCTCTGCCAGCCCGCCACTGTGGGTCTCGCCCACGCCCCATCCGTTGAGCACCACCTTGTCGCCGGGGTGCCAGTCGGGATGCTGGCTCTCCAGCACGGTACCGGCAAAGTCGATGCCGGGGATCAGAGGGAAGCGGCGTACCACAGGGGAGGCACCGGTGAGGGCCAGGCCATCCTTGTAGTTGAGGGAAGACCACTGTACCGCCACGGTCACATCCCCGGCAGGCAATATCTCCTCGGAGAGGCTCTGGTAGCTGGCGCGATAACCCGCCTCGTCTTTCTCGATCAGAATACCGTTGAACATCTTGTCTACTCCCATTAATTGGACTGACTGACTATTAATCTTCGTAAAAAAATCACTTTGCTAACTTCATGAAAAAATTGAGAAAAGAGAGCATGGGCTCGGTATCGCCCACCAGGCGTGCGCGCAGTACGGCGCCTTCCCAGCCGATCCAGAACTGATGGGCGAGGGCAGGGCAGTCACAATCAGGGGGCAGCTCCCCCGCCGTCACCGCATCCCTCAGGCAGCGGGTGAGCAGCGCCTCCCAGTCTAGGAGGATCTGCTCGAGGCGCAGGCGCAGCTCGGGGGAGAGCTGCACCACCTCCTGACCCAGGTTACCCACGAGACAGCCCCGCTGGAACGCAAACCGGGTCATGCCCCGGCAGGCGCTGTCGACGAAGGCAACAAGACGGGCCAGGGGGGGCAGGCTCTCATCCTCCAGATAGCGCGTCAGCTTGCGGCAGAAGTAGTGGTGATAGGCATCCATGACCGCCAGAGTGAAGTCGTGCTTGGTGGCGAAGTAGTGATAGAAGGAGCCCTTGGGGATCCCGGTCGACTGCAACACCCGCTCGATGGAGGTGGCGGCGATGCCTTGTTCGGTCAGCAGCTCCATGCCCCGGCGGATCAACAGCTCCCGGGTATCGGCATAGGTGTGCCCGTGCTGGGCAGGGCGGCCGCGAGGGCGGCGGGGCAGAGCGTCGCTGGTTGGCATGGGGGTTATTAGACGCCTCTACTAGAAATGATGCAAGCCCGGCGCCGGGCTAAGGCACGGGGGATGAGAGCGGGTGGTCTTGGCAAGATGGAGCCAGCGGGGCAGAAAACAGCGAGGGCGCCAGTGGCGCCCTCTCATCGATGTGTGGCTGGGTCTCAGCTGCGCAGCTTGTTGTAGACAAACAGCACGATCAGGGCGCCAACGGTGGCGATGATGATGCTCGGCAGGTTGAAGCCGGTGACCGTTCCCATCCCAAGCAAGGTGCTGACATAGCCCCCCACCATGGCGCCGACCACCCCCAGGATCACCGTCATGAAGAAACCGCCGCCATCCTTGCCCGGCATGATCCATTTGGCCAGGATGCCGACGATCAGCCCCAGTACCACCCAAGTAAGAAATCCCATGGTCATCTCCTCGTTATGTGCAGAGAACCAGAGTATATGCAGGGATCCAGCTTGTATCCCGCCACAGCACGGCGTGAGTCAGAAACGGTCATATGAGACTCGCTCCTGACCATGGCAGGCAGAGGGCCTCAGCCGAGCGCGCGGGTGTCGAGGCGCTGCCCGGCGGGGGAGCACACCAGCACCGACCCCTGCTCGAACCAGTCTCCCAGCACGATGCGCCGCGCCGCACGCCCATCCAGGGTGAAGTCGTGGATGGCGGGCCTGTGAGTGTGGCCGTGGATCATCAGGCGGCAGCCGTGCTGGCGCAGCATCTCGTCTACCGCCTCCGGAGTCACGTCCATGATGATCTGGCTCTTCTGGGCATTCTCCATCTGGCTCTGGCCGCGCATCTTGTGGGCGATGGCCTGGCGGCGCGAGAGCGGCAGGCGCAGGAAGAGCCAGCGTAGCCATTTGAGTTGTGTGATGCGGCGAAACTTCTGGTAGCCCTCGTCCCGGGTGCAGAGCAGATCCCCGTGGCTCAGCAGCACCCGCTCGCCGTACAGCTCGATGACACAGGGGTCGCCAAGCAGGGTCATGCCGGCCCGTTTGGCAAACTGGCGCCCCAAGAGGAAGTCGCGGTTGCCGTGAATGAAATAGAGGGGCACCCCCTGCTGGCTCAGGGCGAGAAAGGCATCGGCCACCTCGCGGTGGAGCGGGTTGGGGTCGTCGTCCCCAATCCAGAATTCGAACAGATCCCCCAGCACATAGAGGGCGTCGGCACCGGGCGCGTCTTCTGCCAGAAAGCGCACCAGGGCCGCCGTCATGTCGGGCCTGCCTTGGCTGAGGTGAATGTCACTGATAAAGAGGGTGCTCATGAGTTCCTGGGCATCATGGTAAGAGAGTCCCGCCTGGGGCCGGACAAGGCCTGTGACCTTGCACGTCGAGCGGGTGGGGGAGGGAAGGGCAGCAGAGCCCCGCAAGGTTGACGCCCTCAAGGGTCAGCAACGCCTCGTAAGGGTCGCCGGACAGACCCAGCAGGCGGCACATGGCCGCTTCCCCCTTGAGCCTTTCATCAACGCGCAGGCGCAGCACCTCCCGGTGGAAGGGGGCGCCAAAGTGCTCAAGCAGGGCGGCCATCAGGCTGAGGTGGCGCCAGCCATGACATGTCTCGAGGGGATCAGAGGTGAGGTAGAGCTCGACTGGCCAGCACTGGCCATCTGGCCCGTGGCGTTGCTGCTCGGCGATCCAGACCTGTTCGCCCTTGCTTCGCACCTGCCAGCCTTGTGCGGCCAGTGTCGCGGCAAGGAAGGCCGGGTCCGGATGCTGGCAGAGGATGTCGAGATCGCTGCCGGGCCTATCCAGCCCGATGGCGATCGTGCTCACCAGGGCCAGATCGTTGCACAGGGGGCCAAGCTCATCCCACAGGCCGCCGCTCAGCAGGGCGTGGGCCGAGCGCTGACGTTCGTTGCCCTGGGCCAGATAGTCGAGGCGGCGCCAGTTGGGGGCGGCAGATGGAAAAACTGCGGCCGGGGCCGCAGTGGTATCAGAGCCTGGCCGGCAGGTATTACTCGGCAAGGGTCACCTTGGTGATGACGACGTCTTCGGTCGGAACGTCCTGGTGCATGCGGCCGTAGTTGCCGGTCTTGACGCCCTTGATCTTGTTGACCACGTCCATGCCGGCGGTCACTTCACCGAACACGCAGTAGCCGAAGCCCTGGGTGGTGGCGGACTTGAAGTCCAGGAAGTCGTTGTTGTTCACGTTGATGAAGAACTGGGCGCTGGCGGAGTGCGGCTCCATGGTGCGGGCCATGGCGATGGTGCCGACCTTGTTGGACAGACCGTTGGCCGCCTCGTTCTTGATGGGAGCGCGGGTCTCTTTCTCTTCGAAGCCCGGGGCATAGCCGCCGCCCTGGATCATGAAGCCGTCGATGACGCGGTGGAAGATGGTGTTGTCGTAGTGACCGTCACGGCAGTATTGCAGGAAGTTGGCCACGGTCTCCGGGGCTTTTTCCGCGTTCAGGGTCAGGGTGATGTCGCCGTGGTTGGTGTGCAGAGTAACCATGAGTTGTCCTTTCATTTTGACGCGGGCAGCAAGGTGCCCGCAGGTGTATGGCATAAAGTGGTGGCAATTCTAGCCCATCAAGGCCCTGCGGCATAGATGGCAGGGGGGAGAGGGGGCTTTTTCTGCCTCGTTTTCTATACCGGATGCGGTTAGAATGGCAGGCCATTTTACTCACAGGCAGTGGTCATAAGATGCTGAAGATATACAACACACTCACTCGTCAAAAAGAAGAATTCAAACCTATCCACCCGGGCACGGTGGGCATGTATGTGTGTGGCGTCACTATCTATGATCACTGTCATATCGGCCATGGCCGTACCTTCGTCGCCTTCGACGTCGTCGCTCGCTACCTGCGTTATGCAGGGTACGACCTCACCTATGTGCGCAACGTCACCGACGTGGACGACAAGATCATCAAGCGTGCCGCCGAAACGCACGTGACCTGTGACGATCTCACCGAGCGCCTCATCGGCGACATGCACCAGGATTTCGACGCCCTCGGCATGGTGCGTCCGGACATCGAACCCCGCGCCACCCAGCACATCGGCGAGATCATCGCCCTGGTTGAAACCCTGCTGGAAAAAGGGCACGCCTACGTGGCGGACAACGGCGATGTGATGTTCATCGTCGAGTCCTACGCCGACTACGGCAAGCTCTCCGGCCAGGATCTGGAGCAGCTGCAGGCCGGCGCCCGGGTCGACGTGGTGGATGCCAAGCGCAATCCGCTCGACTTCGTGCTGTGGAAGATGTCCAAGCCCGGCGAGCCGACCTGGGACAGCCCCTGGGGCCCGGGCCGTCCTGGCTGGCACATCGAGTGCTCCGCCATGAACTCCAAGCACCTTGGCAACCATTTCGACATCCACGGCGGTGGCTCGGATCTGCAGTTCCCGCACCACGAGAACGAGATTGCCCAGTCCTGCTGCGCCCACGGTGGCGACTACGTCAACACCTGGATGCACAGCGGCATGGTGATGGTGGATAAAGAGAAGATGTCCAAATCCCTTGGCAACTTCTTCACCATCCGTGACGTGCTGGCCCACTACGACGCCGAAACCGTGCGCTACTTCCTGATGTCTGGCCACTACCGCAGCCAGCTCAACTACTCGGAAGATAACTTGAAGCAAGCCCGCGCCGCCCTGGAGCGCATGTACACCGCCCTGCGCGATCTGCCGACGACGGCCGCTGCCGGTGGCGACGAGCAGGTGGCTCGCTTCGTTGATGCCATGGACGACGACTTCAACACCCCGGAAGCCTACTCCGCCCTGTTCGACCTGGTGCGCGAGATCAACCGCCAGAAGGCCGAAGACATCGCTGTCGCCGCCGGCCTCGGTGCCCGTCTGCGCGAGCTCGGTGCCGTGCTCGGCATCCTGCAACAGGATCCGGATGCGTTCTTGAAGGGTGACGAAGCGGATGAAGAGGTTGCCGAGATCGAGCGCCTGATCGCCGAGCGCAATCAGGCCCGCGCCGACAAGAACTGGGCTGCGGCGGATGCCGCCCGTAACCGCCTTACCGAGATGGGCATCGTGCTGGAAGACAGCGCCGGCAAGACCAGCTGGCGCCGTGCCTAAGGCCGGTGGCCTTGTTGGCGCCTAGGCCAACAGGTTGAGCCAATAAAAAAACCGCAGCCATTGGGCTGCGGTTTTTGTTTGTGGCTTTTCCCTCGACACCTCTTAAGCCTCGGCATCCTTCGGTCTGATCCCCTCGCCCCTTGGGGGAGAGGGTCAGGGTGAGGGGGGCTAATGTCATTCCTCTGGCGGAATGCCATCCAACGCTTGAATGGCATGGCTTCGCCATGCAGGACACGAGGGCCTTGCCCTCGAAGGGATTTCGCCGCCGCTGCGCTGCTTGGTGATTTACATGTACTTCATCCGACGGTTATCGAAGGCGGGCATTGTCCCTTCAAGTACATTAACGACTTTATTCTTTATTATGTTGCATTCAATTGCACCAGGGATGTATGTAATCTTATGCCCGTTTGAGCGATCAAACTCACAGTGAATAATCTGTTCAGCATCACAAACGACAGCAAGGTTTGGATTGTGTGTAACCATAATAATTTGCCGCTTTTGCTTTGCTTCGGTCAGCACAGGAACAAGTAAACTTACAATTGTTTCGTTATCCAAGTTTTCCTCTGGTTGATCTAGAATAATCGGAGAGTTTCCTTTATCTACAAGCAGATAGAAAATTAACAAAAGAGCCCCTCTTTGCCCAGGAGATAATTGTCCTATTTGAGCATCTTGGAACATTAAGGTATACCTCGGCTCAAGGTACTCTAAGCCAAAGATAAGATCATAAACTTCATTGGAGGTTCGGTCTTTGCGCAATAATGAAGTGATACCAACTGGGTTCTTCGATGAATCCTCTAATTTTTTATGCAATTCTTGAACAAAGCTGATTAAAGACTCTTCGATGTTAAGATCATGTCGATCAATTAGCTCTTTAATGACGGATAAGCTTTCAATCTCTCCTCTAAACTCTCCCGATGCTTGTTTGACGATAGAGAATAACTTGCTGGAAATTAGATCAGTCGTGCTGTTTAACTCAGCCTTAAATTGTAATTTATACTCATCACGAATCAATGAATTATTCTGAATAAGCGATTGTACAGGTTTAAATAGATCTTCTCGGTTATTTTTTTGTTTATATAAAACCCCAAATATATGTCTAGTTAAAGATAGTCGTTTATTATGCAGTTCGTCTCTTTGGTATGGTAATTGCTCAAGCTTAGTTTTTCTATGCTTAACGCCATCAAGGCTATCTGGCTCATCTTTAGAACCTACCAAAGTATATTTCTTCTCTTCCCATAGTTTAAGATTTTCTTTATAAGACTGGTATGCTTGCTGTGGTGCATTTAATTGTTTGCTCAACGGAATCTTTTGCTCTATGAGAGATGTTTTCCTAGTGCTTAGTGACTCTTGACTTTGTTTTAGTTCAATCTCACGGGAAGAATTAACTACTTCGAAATCAGAAATCGCCTTGCGATTAATTTCCAACCTTAGTAGTGTTTCTATATCTAAACCAAGAAGTTTGGCATCTGCGGCAAACTCAACAGAGAATTGGTTGACAGCATGTTCAATAATTTCAAAACCAGTTTTTATTTTCTCACACGCTTTCCTCGTGGCTGCTATTCTTATTAATTCCTCTTGAGTTAGTTCTTGGTGTCGTTGCAACTCTTCGAGTTCTTGGTTGATGGTTGTCAGTTGTTCAGATACTTGCTGCTGTTCAGATGTTAATTCAGTTGCTGGCTCAGGAATCTCTTCTGGTTTAGCTTTTATGAGCTCATCAAGTAATCTTTGTTTCTGGGCTAATAATTCATCTAATGTTTTTCGTGCTTCATCGGTCATCTGACTTTCAACGAATGCAATTTGTTCATTTAGCTTATGCATTTCGCTTCGATAACTTTCAAGTTGGCTACGAAGAGAACGTTCTTGTTTTTCGATGAGATCCTCGAAATCATGAGCACCTAAACGTATAGATTCATCTGCATGTGAGAATATTACTGCTCTTAATTCTTTCTCGAATGCATTTGATTGGCCTGAGACGTGTGCATTACACAACTCTTCAAAATGCCCTTGGGGAATGTATTTCACCAGTTCTACATTTTCGGTCGCTGGATTATCATTTAGATTTTTTGTTAATTCTTTATCATCCCCCCATATTACCTTTGCATTGAAGTGGCTTGCGGGTTCACCTGTTTTTCCTCTAAATCTATTCTCTTTTAAGAAAGAGAAATGGTGGCTTTGTTTAGAATTGCCTAATAATGCAATAATGTCTGCCAGTGCACTCTTACCACTTCCTTTATTTCCAATGATTGCGACCAAGTCGTGGTTGAGGTGTAGCTCTGTATTGTCAAGCCAGCTATCTGTATTTGGCGAGGAAGGTGTCTTGTTTACTACTAGTTTTTCAATGAATAAACTTCTGTTATCACTTACCAGTTGTCGTTTGGGAGGGGTTGTTCCTATAAAAGAACGTTTTGCAAGTTCCCTGATAGCTTGCCTTAATCCTTCAAACGTTGGATTTGCCTTTATCCATGTAGCTTTCCCTGATGGATAGTCACCATACCCCCTATGATCATTGCTGACAGATGTACTGGTAAATCTATGGGCATCACTACCTGAAACTGCCAGCCTAGGGACGTTTCCTAGTGCGCGCTGGAAGTCACGAATCCATCCCTTGTTTGTGTCTGTTACTACACCAGCAAATGCAGCCCAAAGATCAGGTGAGCGAGTCTCGAATATTGGAGATGTATCAAATAGCTCTAGGACATAAGAGTAATGCTCTTGCCATTTTACATTGGCTAAACCATCATTTGTATTAAATGGCATGAAGCCTAATGCCATATTGTCAGGTACTTTACGGATTGCAGTTTTGTAGCTGTCACAAGTTATTTCAGCTATTGTTGAACCGGCTTCAAGTGCCTTTTTATCATCTGTGTCTATATCATTTTTTTTGAAACCTTTTGTTTTAAGTAAATCCTCTCCGACATAACGAGCTAAATACTTTAAAGAATGATCTGATAAGGAACGGTTAATTAGTGCAATCTTAAGTTCTGCGCGAAAGTCAAGTAAAACTTGGTCGTCAACTTCGTTGGAAAATAAAACATGAGCATTCAATCTCCCCTCCATCGGTGCAACCAAACGTAATTCAATTCCTGGGAAAACTGTCTTATTAAGGCGTGGAGCATCAGGTTGGGCTAGCCGCTTTTTTAAGGCAAACCAACCATCAAACGTCCAATAGTCCATGATAGCAAAAACGGATGGCTCAGCTGAATTTAAGGCATTTATCATTTCGTCGATAAGTTTAATATTATCAGGTGAGTTTTCATCTGAATTGAATTTTTTCCCATCCCAATGAAATGATGCGGGCGTATGAATATGCAAGTCCCATTTTCGCCACTCAGAACCACGAGGGTATTTATTACTGGCCATGTATAATTCCTTTTTATTAGGGAGAGATGTTGGTGGATTGTGTGAAACTTAGTGTTTATTTAAGGTAAATATGATTTGCCATCAGGTTGAAATATATAGCGATATGAGCTCAATTATTTTATTGGAATTGCTTAATGCTCTGCGATTAATATTAATTAAGGCTTGGAGCTATTATCAAACCTTTAATGTCAGGCTATTCCACGAATAAACAAGGAACTATTAACTGGCCTCGGAGTTGAGGATTCGGGTTTTTGCCCCCTGTTGTTCGCCGAGGTGAGCCCGTTTGTCCAGGCCGCGAGGCAGGACGCCGAGCGAGCGGCGCTGGGCCATGGATGGCCCATCGGCGCGTGCCGTGGGACAAACGGGCGAACCGAGGGAACCCGACGCAGGAGGGCGAACAAGTGGGGGTGGCCTTTCTTTTGGTGACTTTTCTTTGGCCACGCAAAGAAAAGTCACTCGCCAAGCCGCGTAGCGGCGGCGAAACCCCATCGAGGACGGAGTCCTCGTGTCCTGCGCGGCGAAGCCGTGCCATTGAGGCGTGGGGCAGCATTCGCCAGGCAATGCCGTTACCCACCCCTCACCCTAGCCCTCTCCCGCAAGGGGAGAGGGGACAAAGCCGAAACCCCATAGAGGACGGAGTCCTCGCGTCCTGCGCGGCGAAGCCGTGCCATTGAGGCGTGGGGCAGCATTCGCCAGGCAATGCCGTTACCCACCCCTCACCCTGACCCTCTCCCCCAAGGGGAGAGGGGATCAAACCGAAGTCGCTGAGGCTGGCGGGCGAAACCCCATCGAGGGCAGCGCCCTCGTGTCCTGCACGGCGAAGCCGTGCTATTGAGGCGTGGGGCGGCATTCACCAGGCAATGCCGTTACCCACCCCTCACCCTAGCCCTCTCCCCCCAAGGGAAGAGGGGATCAAACCGAAGTCGCCGAGGCTGGCGGTCGGAACTCCGTCGAGGATGGAGTCCTCGTGTCCTGAATGGCGAAGCCGTGCCATTGAGGCGTGGGGCGGCGTTCGCCAGGCAATGACGTTACCGACCCTCACCCTCTCCCCCAAGGGGAGAGGGGATCAAACCGAAGTCGCCGAGGCTCGCGGGCGAAACCCCATCGAGGACGGCGTCCTCGTGTCCTGCGCGGCGAAGCCGTGCCATTGAGGCGTGGGGCGGCATTCGCCAGGCAATGCCGTTACCCACCCCTCACCCTGACCCTCTCCCCCAAGGGGAGAGGGGATCAAACCGAAGTCTCCGAGGCTCGCGGGCGAAACCCCATCGAGGGCAGCGCCCTCGCGTCCTGAATGGCGAAGCCATGCCATTCACACGTGGGCCGACATTCGCCAGGCAATGCCGTTACCGACCCCNCTAACCCTCTCCCCCAAGGGGAGAGGGGATCAAACCGAAGTCGCCGAGGCTGGCGGGCGGAACCCTGTCGAGGACGGAGTCCTCGCGTCCTGCGCGGCGAAGCCGTGCCATTCACACGTGGGGCGGCATTCGCCAGGCAATGACGTTACCGACCCTCACCCTAACCCTCTCCCGCAAGGGGAGAGGGGATGGTTACCGCGGACGATTACGCTTCGCTAATCGACCCTACAGGCGTAGCCATGCCAAATGACGGCGAGTGACCCCCACCCTGACCCTCTCCCTCAAGGGGAGAGGGGATGGTGACCGTGGGCGAATACGCGGCGGGAATCGACCCGGCACCCAGGGGCGAGGGCAGGGTTGTGTCCCTGTGTTTCGCATGGCGACGCCGCTTGGGGTCCGGTTATGCCAAAATGTGAACAAATCGATCTTTCCCCCGGTCAATCGCGGTCTCCCGCTTGTCGGGCCCGCCCCGAGTTGGCTAAGGTAGCCGCCCATCAGATGCACGCAGTAGTGGAGGTAGGCATGGATAAAATTTTGCTGGCGCTCTCGGAGCAGATGATAAACGCGCGGGATCTGGAGAGCCTGACCCGCCCCTTGCTGGAGATGCTGGCGTCGGTGACCGGGCTGGAGTCGACCTATCTCACCGAGATTGACCTCGGGCAAAGCACCCAGCATGTCCGTTATGCCCGCAATGTGGCCGGGCTGCAGATCCCCGAGGGGATGACGGTGGAGTGGAGCGATACCCTGTGTCGCCGCGCCATCGACGAAGAGATTGGCTACACCGATGACGTCGCCGCTCTGTGGGGGGACTCCCAGGCGGCCAGCGAGCTCGGCATTCGCTCCTATCTGAGCAGCCCGGTGCGCACCTCGACCGGCTCCCTCTATGGCACCCTGTGCGGCGCCAGTACCGAACAAAAACCCGCGGTGGCGGGGGCGCAGCAGCTCATCGCCTTCTTCGCGCACCTGATTGCCGAACAGGTGGAGCGGGAGCAACTGCTGCGGCAATTGCAGCAGGCCAACGACGAGCTCTCGCGCCTGGCCCTCTCCGATCCCCTCACCGGGCTCCCCAACCGCCGCGCCCTGATGCTCGAACTCACCCGCTTGTTCTCCCTGTCGGAGCGGGCGGGGCATCCGGTGCTCATCGCCTTTGTGGATCTCGATGGCTTCAAGGCCATCAACGACGAGTATGGCCACGAGGCGGGGGACAGGCTGCTCACCGCCATGGCGCGGCAACTGGGGGAGACCCTGCGTGGCGGCGATCTGCTGGCCCGCTTTGGGGGAGACGAGTTCGTGGCCGTGGGCATGGGGCCTTTCCCGGACGCCGACACGCTGGACGGGGCGGTGGCGGCGTTTCGCCAGCGCCTGTTCGAGCACAGCGTGCTGTCACTGCCGGTGGGGGATAAGGTGATCCATTATCCCGGTGCCAGCGTGGGGGCGGTGGCCGTGATGCCGGCCGAGGTCAGCGTCGAGGAGGCGCTGAACCGGGCCGATGCGAGCATGTATGCGGTCAAGCGCCAGCGCCGGGCCGCAGGGGAGGGCGGGAACCCGCCTCCTTCCAGTCAGGTGTCTGCCCCGCGATAGGAGCGGGGCGGGTTGAGAGGGCACAGGGTGGCGCGTCCACCCGGGTGCCAGTCTGTTTTCCCTTTTATCAGTTCGGAGCCCATACCATGGTTCATCTTCTTGTCCGCCGTGTGCGCGCCCTTGCCGGGCGGGCGGCCACCCTGGTGGCCGGACTCTGCGAGTTTCAGCAGCGCATCTGGGTGGTCAGCATCGTCAAGGAGTCCTACACAGATACCTTCGTGGTCAACGAAGGGGGCTTTGAGGAGCCCTTGCAATGGATGCGCCGCAAGGGCTACAGCGCCGAGATGCTGGCCAGGGTGGAGGCCATGGCCCGATCCCAGGTGCTCCAGCTCGAGTGCGCCGGGCAGCATCACCGTCTGATGCGGGTGAAATAGGGGAGAAGCCGCCCCCGGATGGCCTGGGCGGCACCGCCGCCCGGGCATTGACCACATATCCTGCCGCCCTCTTCGTGTCAGACGGGGCAAATGGGTCGCCAGTTATGATTTTTCCGTGGTTCTCTCCGGTTTCAGACCGCCGGAGTAGACGCAAATCGCGGAGTTGTAGCTGTTGAAGGTGACCGCGTAGTTGAAATCGCAGAAATAGGCCGTGTGCTTGGTGGCGACAATGTCCCCCGCCTTGCATTTGTCCTGCATCCCCTCCACCAGGGTGTCGTTGTTTGACCCGAGACAGGCCTTGCCGGTGGTCTTGTCACCGCCGCAGGCCATCAGAAGGGCGCAGACCGAGAGACTCATCAACCATTTCGCTGTGTTGTGCATGTGTGTTCCCAAGAGATCGGAGAGATGGCGGGGAAGGGCGTGAGCGCGGCGCTGCCCGATGAAGGCGGCCAGCGGGCACGCTGCCGCCCCTGACTGTCGCTGCCACCGTGCGCCCTGCCCCTTGTCGTTGCAAGTGGCGAACATTAAACGGGTTTCGTGCGCTGGCTCAAAGGCGGGCCGGGGCCATGGCGGCCCCGGTGGGGGAAAAGGTCAGGGGGAGGGGAAGTATTTGTGCTGGAGCTGCTGGAAGTCGCTGCTGGCCAGCACCTGGGTCAGGCCGAGCTGGAACTCCCTGACCAGGGCATCGTCAACCGGGTGGCTGAAGGCGAAGCAGTACTGCTCGGAGCTCAACATCCAGCGCACCTCGAACTGGGCAGGATCCAGCTGCTGGGTCTTGATGAGATCCAGCAGGGTGGACTTGTTGCTGGAGACCAGATCGACCCGGCCCGAGGTGAGCATGCGCAGGGCCTGGGAGAGGCGGTTGGCGGTCATGATCTTCTGCTCGTCGAAGCCTGCGTTAAGCAGCAGTTGCTCCCCCACGTCGGATCGCACGGCGCCTATGGTGTAGCGCTGGGCATCTTCCAGGCGGGTCAGGGTCAGGGGGCGACTGGCGAGCCCCATCAGCACTATCTCGGCATAGCCGATGGGGCAGGCCCACTTGAACAGAGGATTGCGCGCCTCGGTGCGGGCGGTGGAGAAGAGCACCACATTGGGTTTCTGGGTCAGCAGGTAGTAACCCCTGGCCCAGGGGAGGATGCTGACGGGCTGGACAGGGGTGCCGGTCTTTTGCCACACCAGGTGCAGCAGGTCGATGGCAAAGCCGGTCGGGGCGCCATCCTCCCCGGTGAAGTTGTAGGGTTTGTACTCTTCGGTGAGGTAGTGCAGGCTGGCGAGCGCCGGGCTGGCCTGGGTCGCGGGAGTGCCCCAGACCATGGCCGCGAGGGCGGCGCAGGCGACCAGTCTGCGAAGGGGGACTGCAATGTCTATGTTCATCCTGACCGTCCTGCTACCGAGTGCCCAGTTTCAAGTGTTGCCAAGTCACGGCGTTTCGCCACCCGGCGCAGACGTTATCCGCCGGGGGCCGTCATCATCTTGCCACTCACAACCGGGTCGGCGCCCCCTTTTTACCAGGCCGGGCGGGTGTGACCCAGGGGGGTGAACGCCTCGTCCCTCAGCCCTACCAGCAGGGTGTTGCCATCCTCTTGCAGGCGAAACTCGCCGTAGCGGGCCGACTCATATTGATCTCCCGTGCCCTCTTCGAAGAAGAAGGCGTCAGGCCCGATAAACCACTGGCCGTCGCGCTGGCGCACCTTGAGCAGACGCTCCCCCGGGCCCGGGGCCTCGGGCTTGCCCCCTTCCACCCAGTGCACCACCTGATGTTCATCCAGGCGAACGACCAGGGTGTGGGGGCCGGCGGCGGCCTGGCGGCCCGCCAACTGGCGGGCGAGGGCGTAGTTCAGGCGCATGTAGTCCCCCTGCATCAGGGAGCGGGGGTCGACCGGTGCCAGCTCGATCAGCACCACCTCCCCCTGGCTCATGGCGTGCTCGAAGCGCCAGACGGTGGCGTTGATGCCGGCGAGCAGGGCAAGACCGGTCAGCAAAAAGGCGAGGCGTCTCATGAGGGGCTCCCGTTGTGAAGGTGCTTGAGCCACTGACGGGTACCGAGCAGCAGGGCCCCCGAGGCGAGCAGCAGCCAGGACTTGGTCATCAGGGTCAGCCCCAGATCGTAGTAATAGAGGGAGCCAAAGCCGAGCAGCAGGAGGCCTGCCAGGGTCATCAGGGCCAGGCTGCCGGCGTAGAAGCCGAGCACCAGCACTAGGGCGCCAGCCCCCATGCCGGGAATGATGGCGCTGATCACCACCAGCGGCAGCCCGTAGCGCAGCGGCAGCCTGAGGCGAACCATGACCGCGAGCAGCAGGGCGGCGCAGAGCAGGGGATTGAGCCAGAGGGGCAGGCGGGAGCTGCCGAGCTCATTGAGCACGCTGGTGCCTCCCTCCCACAGGGGGTGGTGCAGCCGTCCCAGCACCAGCAGGGAGAGTGCCAGCCCCAGGGTGAGGGATTCATAGAGCAGATGGCGGGCGGGATCGCGCTCCGCCTGCAGCCAGCACAGGGCGACGGCGCCCATCACCAGCGGCAGGGCCAGCAGGTGCAGGCCGAGGCAGGCGAGGGCGAGGGTGAGCAGGATGGCGGCGGCGAAGCTGTGGAACAGCCTGATCAGCCAGTGCTCGAACAGGGCGGCCACCCCGAGGGAGAAGGCGGTCAGACCGAACCAGAGCCACGCGACGTTCAGATCCAGCCTGTCCAGCAGGCCGTAGAGCAGCCAGGCATCTGCCGCCAGCGCCAGCGCCAGCACGAACTGATCCCAGAGATCGCTGCGGGTCGCCATGCGGTTGAGACCGAGGGCGGCGGCCATCAGCACCATCCCCATGGTGAGGGCGTTGTTGGGGTCGCGGGTCAGCTGCTCGAAGGCCATGAAGAGGAAGAAGAGCAGGAAGAGGGCGGCTATCCAGCCCACCATGCCGAGCAGAAAACGGCCCGACCAGTGGGGCTGTTCATCCCGGGGGGCATCCCCTTCCACAAGTTGGGCAGCACGCAGGCGCTCCCAGGGGGTGAGATCAGACATGCTGCCTCCGTTGTTGTTGCAGCCAGCGGCTGGCCATCACCGACAGGCCGATGGCGATGAAGGCCAGCAGCAAAAAGCCGTTCATGTCCGGCTCCATCCACTTGCCAAGGGCCGCGAGGATCACGGCGATGAGGCTCAGGCACCCCATGGCGAGCCCGGCGATGAACCTGTGGTGCCAGCGCAGGTAGGCGGCGCCGAGCCAGGCGAGCCAGGCAGGCCAGACCCAGGGAGAGGCGGCATCGAACAGGGCCAGCAGGGTAAGCAGGGTGATGCCGAGCCCCGCGGCCAGCCCCGCGAGCCAGGAGGGCATCAGGGCGTAGCGGGCGGGCACCAGGATGAGCAGACCCCAGAGGGCGGCGTTGAGCAGGGTCAGGCACCAGCCGAGGGCCTCCTCGTTGAAGGAGAAGAAGAGATCGAGAAGGCCGAGCCGCCAGTAGAGCACCAGGGCGAGCTGACCGAGCAGCCAGGCCAGGGTCCAGAGCAGCGGGCTTCTGCCAAGTGCCGCCAGCGGCAGCAGCATCAGGGCCCAGGTGGCGAAGAGCTGCCAGGGGTCGGCGCCGGTCTGGTAGGTCTGGCCCACCAGGGCGAGCAGGGCGCCGAGGTTGAGGGCCAGGGCCAGCAGCAGGGCCTGGCGCGGGGTGTCACTCATGGGTTTGCGCCAGAGCACCAGGAGCATGGTGAGCAACGGCAGCTCCAGCAGGGCGAGACGTGAGAGGCGCCCCAGGGCCTGCCAGTTGAAGGCGACGAAGAAGACGAGGCCGGCGCCAAGGCAGAGGCAGCCGAGCCAGAGCAGCAGCCTGTCGAACAGCCACTGCCAGCGGGCAGGGCCGGGGGGCAGATCGCACAGGGCCAGGGCGGCAGGCAGCGAGGCCCGTGGCAGGCGGCCGCGCCTGACCCAGTCGAGCAGGGTCTGTCTTGAGGTGAGGTGCATGGGGGCTCCTGAAGCCGTGATGCCTGAAAGATAAGGCATTATGGCACGGCGCCGCGTCTCGGGGCAGGGGCGCCGTCGGCGCTGCGACACAGGTCGCGGCACGGGGCCATGTCTTTGCACTAAAAAGGCCCCCGCCGTGAGGAGGGGGCCTGAAGGACGTCCGGGGCGGCGGTGGCGATCAGTGCTCACGCTGATCCCCCGCCGGCTTCTATGGAGGTCAGGCGAAGATCAGGGTGGAGATGCCAAGCCCCGCAAAGAGGATGGCGCAGGCAATGCGGATCCCCTTGAGGGGGAGCTTGTCGGCCCCGAGCTTGCCGAGCAGCACCACGGGCACGTTGGCCAGCATCATGCCGAGGGTGGTGCCGGTGATCACCTGGATCAGGGAGTCGTACTTGGCTGCCAGCAGCACGGTGGCTATCTGGGTCTTGTCACCGATCTCGGCGATGAAGAAGAGCACGAAGGTGGCCATGAAGGGGCCGTATTTGTCCAGGGAACTCTCTTCATCGTCCATCTTGTCCGGCACCAGGATCCAGGCGGCCATGGCGATGAAGGCGCCAGCGACCAGCCAGGTCATCACCTTGGGATCCATCCAGCGACTGATGAATTCCCCTATCCAGGCGGCCCCTGCGTGGTTGAGCAGGGTGGCAGCCAGCATGCCGGCGATGATGGGCCAGGGTTTGCGAAAACGACAGATGAGCAACAGGGCCAGCAGCTGTGTCTTGTCGCCGATCTCGGCGATGGCAACGCTGATGGTGGAGGTTAACAAGGCTTCCATAAAAATGACCGGGGGACGGAATTGTTATAAACCAAAGACAAGCCTGCGCCATCCGTCCCCGGTTTTGGCACTGGCCCGTCAAAGGTCTTGTCAAATCCGGCATTGCCCGGATCACCCTGACCATGGTGAGTTGGCACCAAGTATGTTGATCAGGATCGCGCACGAAACGGGTCCGTGGCGAGACTACTCCCCCTCGATGGGAGCGGGCATTCTAGGGAAAAACCCCCGGTGAGGCAAGGCGCGGGATGGGGAATTATCCCCCCACCAGTTTGACCTGAAAGCCGGCCTTCTCCAGTTCGGCCTTGATGAGGTCCCGTTTGTCCCCCTGGATCTCGATGATCCCCTCCTTGAGACCGCCGCCGGTACCGCACTTCTTCTTGAGCAGGGTGGCGAGGGCCTTCTGCTGGTCGGCGGGAACGCCGTGGATGCTGATGACCCCGGCCCCCTTGCGTCCCTTGGTCTCGCGGCGGATGCGCACGACCCCGTCGGCGGGGAAGGGGGAGGCATGCTGGGCGGGGGCGGATTCCTTGATCATGCCGCCGTCCGTGCTGTAGACCAGGCGGCTGTTGTTGTCGTGACTCATGGCAATACTTTGTCGGTTAGCTAAGCGGAGTTTGATTTTACGCAAATAAATGTTGAGGGCACAGCTTATAATCCCCCCATTAAAAGCGAATTATTCTTGTTTAACTTCAGGAGCCCGTCATGGTACTCACAGAGCTGTCGCCGGGACAGAGCGCTCGCATCACGCACATGAACCACCTTGGTCGCGCCTTGCGGCGCAAGTTGATGGTGATGGGGCTGCTGCCCCAGACCGAGATCCTCTATCTGCGGGCCGCCCCCCTGGGGGACCCGCTCCAGATCCAGTGCCAGGGCATCTGCCTCTCCATGCAGCGGAGTCTGGCCCAGCAAATCGAGGTGGAGCCGGTATGAGCTACAACCTGGTCACAGTGGGCAATCCCAACAGCGGCAAGACCTCCCTGTTCAACGCCCTGACCGGCTCCCGCCAGCAGGTGGGGAACTGGAGCGGGGTCACCGTCGACAAGAAGATGGGGGCCTTTGCTGCCCGCGGGCAGGAATACACCCTGGTGGACCTGCCCGGCATCTATGCCCTGGCCAACCAGGAGGCGAGCCTGGACGAGCAGATCGCCAGCCGCTTCGTCCAGCGCCAGCAGCCGGATCTGCTGCTCAACGTCATCGATGCCGCCAACCTGGAGCGCTCCCTCTACCTCACCCTGCAACTGCGGGAGCTGGGGCTGCCCATGGTGGTGGTGCTCAACAAGATGGATCTGCTGCAAAAGCGACGCATCACCATCGACGAGGCCTTGCTCGCCAAGGCGCTGGGGTGCCCCGTGGTGTCGCTCTCGGCCCACAATCGCCAGCAGGTGGCGGCCTTCAAAGAGGGGATCCACCAGTTTATCGGCCAGTCCCAGCCCGCCCTCGTGCTCGACTACGGTCAGCCCCTCGAGGGAGACATCGCCGAGCTGGAGACTCTGCTCGCCCCCCATCATCTGCATCGCCGTGGCCGCGCCCTGCGCCTGCTGGAGGAAGACATCGCCATGCAGGAGACCCTGGCGGCGGGGCAGCAGGCGGCGGCCGACAACGTGGTGAGCCGCGCCCACCACGCCCAGGACATCGACCTGCAACTCGCTGATTTGCGCTACGGCCATATCCACCACTGGTGCCAGCAGGCGTGCCGCCATCAGGACAAGCTCACCGTCGCCCAGAGCGAACGGCTGGACAGGGTGCTGCTCAACCGCTGGGTGGGCATCCCCTTCTTCCTGCTGGTGATGTACCTGATGTTCATGTTCGCCATCAAGGTGGGCAGCGCCTTCATCGACTTCTTCGACATCCTCGGGGGGGCCCTCTTCGTGGACGGGGTGCACCACCTGCTGGGGCTGATGAGTGCCCCCGATTGGCTGGGAGCCGTGCTCGCGGACGGCGTGGGTGCCGGTTTGCAGACGGTGGCGACCTTCATCCCCGTGGTGGGTTGTCTCTTTCTCTTCCTCGCGGTGCTGGAGAGCTCCGGCTATCTGGCTCGCGCCGCCTTTGTGGTGGATGCCCTGATGCGTCGCCTCGGTCTGCCCGGCAAGGCCTTCGTCCCCATGCTGATGGGTTTTGGCTGCACCGTGCCCGCGGTGATGGCGACTCGCACCCTGGGGTCGGAGCGCGAGCGGCTGATGACCTCGGCCATGGCACCCTTCATGTCCTGCGGTGCCCGTCTGCCGGTCTACGCCCTGTTCGCGGTGGCCTTCTTCCCCGAGTCGGGGCAGAATCTGGTGTTCGGTCTCTATCTGTTCGGCATCCTGGTGGCGGTGCTCACCGGCCTCTTCCTGCGCAGCACCCTGCTGCCGGGCAAGAGCGACTCCATGGTGATGGAGATGCCCGATTACGAGTGGCCCCGTCCGGTGGACGTGGGGCTGCGCACCTGGCAGAAACTCAAGGGCTTCATCTTCGGCGCGGGCAAGACCATTGTCCTGATGGTGGCGGTGCTGAGCGTGCTCAACTCCCTCGGCACCGACGGCAGCTTCGGCAACCAGGATCAGGAGAACTCGGTGCTGAGCAAGCTGAGCCAGTCCGTGACCCCGGTGCTGCATCCCATAGGCGTGCGGGACGACAACTGGCAGGCCACGGTGGGCATCCTCACCGGCATCTTTGCCAAGGAGGCGGTGGTCGCTACCCTCAACAGCCTCTACGCTGGCGGCGCCGGTGATGAGGAGGAGAGTGAATACTCCCTGCTGGGCAGCCTGAAAGCGGCGCTGGCCACCATTCCCGCCAACCTGGCGGACATCGACCCCGCCGATCCCATGGGGCTCAAGGTGGGGGATCTGGAGGACAAGCAGGCGGCAGCCGAGGCCCAGGAGGTGGACACCTCCACCTACGGCAACATGCAGACCCACTTCGACGGCGTGGCCGGGGCCTTTGCCTACCTGCTGTTCGTGTTGCTCTACATGCCCTGCGCCGCCGCCATGGGGGCTCTGGTGCGAGAGACCGGTCGCCAGTGGGCCCTGTTCACCGCCGCCTGGTGCAACTACGTCGCCTTCCTGTGCGCCACCCTCTTCTATCAACTGGCGACCTTCGCCGCCCACCCGGCGCAGAGCCTGGTCTGGAGCCTGAGCTATCTGCTCTCCCTGGTGCTGCTCTGGTGGCTGGGGCGTCGTCACGGCGACATCGTCGCCCGCAAGGTGGTGACCCTGTGAAGGGGCTCATGGTCAGGGGCGAGTGCGCCGAGAGGGAGGGTATTCTGTGATCCTGCGTGAACTGGGGGACTATCTGGCCCTGCACAAGAAGGTGAGTCGGCGGGCGCTGGCCCGCCACTTCCACACCTCCGAGGATGCGGTAGAGGCCATGCTCGGGGTCTGGATGCGCAAGGGGCGCGTCGCCAAGCGGGAGAGCCGCCTGTGTGGCGGCTCCTGCTGCGGCAAGCACGAAGAGGTGACGTTCGAGTGGTGCGAGCCCGGCCAGATAGGGCTGGTCCAGAAGGGCTGACGCCTGCCCATATGCAAAAGGGAACCCGAGGGTTCCCTTTTTCGTGGCCGCCGGGCCCGTCTCAGAAGAGGTCGCCCTCGTCCTTGGTGGGCTCCAGGCTCCAGCCGCTCGCCGCCGCGCTGTTGCCAATCTGGCCCTTCTCCCGCCAGAGTTTGATCTTGAGGCGCAGGTTGTTCTGGGAGTCCGCGTTCTTCACCGCCTCCTCCTCGTCGATCACCCCCTCGACCACCAGATCGAACAGGGTACTGTCGAAGGTCACCATGCCAAGGGCCCTGGATTTTTCCATGATCTCCTTGAGGCCGCCAAACTCGCCGCGCTTGATGAGATCGCGCACAGTGTGGGTTCCGAGCATCACCTCCACCGCCGCCCGGCGTCCGCCGTCCGTGGTCTTCACCAGCCGCTGGGAGACAAAGGCCTTGAGGTTGTTGCCAAGGTCGTTGAGCAGCTGGGGTCTGCGCTCTTCGGGGAAGAAGTTGATGATGCGATCCAGCGCCTGGTTGGCGTTGTTGGCGTGCAGGGTGGAGATGGCCAGATGCCCGGTTTCCGAGAAGGCGAGGGCATGCTCCATGGTCTCCCGATCGCGGATTTCACCGATGAGGATGACGTCCGGCGCCTGGCGCAGGGTGTTCTTCAGGGCCGCGTGGAAGCTGCGGGTATCCACCCCCACCTCCCGCTGGTTGATGATGCTCTTCTGGTGGCGATGGACGAACTCCACCGGATCCTCGATGGTGATGATGTGGCCGCCGCTGTTGCGGTTGCGATGATCGATGAGGGCCGCGAGCGACGTGGACTTGCCGGACCCCGTGCCGCCGACGAAGAGCACCAGACCCCGCTTCTCCATGATGGTGTCGAGGAGCACCGGAGGGAGTTTGAGATCCTCGAAGCGGGGGATCTCGGTCTTGATGTTGCGCGCCACCAGGGAAACTTCATTGCGCTGCTTGAAGATGTTGACCCGAAAACGGCCTATCTGGGGCAGGGAGATGGCGAGGTTCATCTCCAGCTCTTTCTCGAACTGCTGTTTCTGCTCGAGATCCATGATGTCGTAGGCGATGCGGGCCACCTCGCCCGGCCCCAGGGGCTCCTGGGTGAGGGGGCGCAGGGCGCCGTTGAACTTGGCGCAGGGGGGGGCGCCGGTGGAGAGATAGAGATCGGAACCGTCCTGTTTGGCCAGGATCTGCAGCATGTCTCTCAATTCCATGAGGGGCCTCGTCGCTCAAAGGGCTGGGGGATGATGAATGGCTTGAGTGTACAGCCTCAGGCGCCGGTCAGTTTTTCGCGGAACACAAAAAAGACCGCGCCCAGGATGCACAGACCCGCCCAGAGGTAGTCCCACTTCAGATCTTCTTTCAGATAGAAGATGGAGAAGGGAACGAACACGGTGAGGGTGATCACCTCCTGCAGGATCTTGAGCTGGCCGACGGAGAGCACGGTGTGGCCGATGCGGTTGGCGGGCACCTGCAACAGGTATTCGAACAGGGCTATCCCCCAGCTCACCAGGGCGGCGATGATCCAGGGTTTGTGATTCATGCTCTTGAGATGGGCGTACCAGGCAAACGTCATGAAGACGTTGCTGCAGATGAGCAGGCCGATACTGGTCATGATGGGGTTCATTAGGTTCTCCTTTTAAATCAATGCATTTTATCTCGACTCCATGGGTTTTCATAAGTGGTGCTTGAGGGTATTTTTAGCTCACAAGGATGTAACAAAAGAAGGCGAAAGCTGGATGGGCAAGACAAGCTGGGGTGCGCTTTGTCTGTTGTTTGCCTGCTGGGCGCAAGGTGCGCCGACCCTGACGGTGGCCACCGATGTCTGGCCGCCGTTTCGCATGCTGGCAGAGAACGACGACTTCCAGGGGCTGGATATCGACATTCTGCGCCAGTTGCAGGCACGCAGCGGCATTGTGCTCACCCTCAAACGGGTGCCCTGGGGACGGGCACTTAAACAGATGCAGACCGGTCAGGCGGATCTGATGATAGGGCTGGCTCACACCGAGGAGCGGGCCGCCTTCATCGACTACCTGCAGCCGTCCTATTACCAGTGCCGGCCTGCCTTCTATGGCAAGCCCGCCGCCGTGGCCGGTCTCAGGCGCTACGAGGATCTGCGAGGCCGCGAGATAGGCTATGTGCTCAACTCCGCCTACTTCCCCCCCTTCGATGGCGACACCCAGCTCGACAAGCACGGGGTCCCCACCGAAGACCAGTTGCAGCGCATGGTGGAGCGGGGCCACCTGCCCCTGATGATAGGGACCGACTGCCAGGTGGATTACGCCTTGAGCCAGCGCAACGACGCCGGCCTCGTCAAGGCGCCCTTCCAGCCCCCCAACCCGGTGGTGCTCTACCTCGGGATGAGCAAGCACTCACCCCACCACGAGCTGGGCCCCAAGCTGGCGCAGGCGTTGCAAGCCATGGTGGAGAGCGGCGAGATAGCGGCGCTGGCCAAGCCCTACCAGCCTTGACCTTGGGTGGTAACGCGCTGTTATCATGCAGCTTTCCTGCCTGCCCCCCGGCAGGCCTCGCTTCTTGGGGATCCCGTGTATCTCGCTCTCATCCGTCGCCAGCAGCGCTGGCAGCGTCGCTGGCTGCTCCTGCTGTCGCTGCTGACCCTGGCCCTGTTCCTGCTCTCCCTCGCCCTCGGGGAGTTCGTGCTGCTGCCCTGGCAGCCGCTGGGGGATCTGGAGCTGCGTATCCTGCTGGAGCTGCGCCTGCCGCGCGCCCTGCTGGCTCTGCTGGCGGGGGCCTCCCTTGCCTGCGGCGGTGCCGTGCTCCAGGTGATGCTGCACAACCCGGTGGCGGAACCCGGCCTGCTCGGCGTCTCGAGCGGCGCTGGGCTGGCCGCCATGGTGGCGATGGCGGTGGCCAAGGGGCTCGGGCTCTATCTGCCGGGCTGGGGGCTGTCGCTGGCGGCCTTTGGCGGCGCCCTGGTGGTGACCATGCTGCTCATCCGTCTCGCACGTCGGGCACGGCTCGGCCATGGGCGGCTGCTGCTGTTCGGGGTCGCCATCGGCATCCTCACCAATGCGGCCATGACCTGGCTGATGTATTTCGCCGACGACGGCGCCTTGCGGGAATTCATGTTCTGGATGATGGGCAGCCTCGCCTACGGCAGCCAGCAGCTCGCCTGGTGGTGGCTGGTGCTGCCCCTCACCCTCGGCTGGCTCTGCTGGCAGGGGCGGGCACTGCAACAACTGCTGCTGGGAGAGACCCAGGCCCGCCTCATGGGGCTGAACGTGGACAGCATGCGGGTACGCCTGGTGCTGGCGGTCTGCCTGCTCACCGGGGTGGCGGTCTCCCTGTGCGGCGTCATCGGCTTCGTCGGCCTAGTGGTGCCTCACCTGCTGCGCCTGTGCGGTGGCAGCGATCAGCGCTTCCTGCTGCCCGCCTCGGCGCTGGGGGGCGGCGCCCTGCTGCTCGGGGCCGATCTGGTGGCCCGCTCGGCGCTGCACGCCGGTGAACTGCCCATCGGGGTCATCACCGCCTCGGTGGGCGCCCCGCTCTTTATCTATCTGCTGCTGAGGCAAGATGCCGATGTGTCCCGCTGATCCCGCCCCTTGGCGGCTGGAGGCCCGCGCCCTGGCCATCCCCCATCGCCTCGCCCCCCTGGATCTGGCCTGGTCCGGTGGTCAGCTGGTGGCCCTGCTCGGCCCCAACGGCAGCGGCAAGTCCTCCCTGCTCGGGGCCCTGGCGGGCCTGCTGCCCGCCGATGGCGCCGTCTTGCTGGGAGGAGAGGCCATCACGACCCTGAGCTGGCCCGAGCTTGCAACGCGGCGCGCCATGCTGCCCCAGCGCCAGCCCCAGCTGTTCCACATCCCGGTGTTCCAGGTGCTGAGCCTGGGGCTGGAGGAGGGGGGCCCCGATGCCCAGGCGCAGGCGGTAGCGGATGTGTGCGACGCCCTGGAACTGGCGCCTCTGCTGGCACGGGACTTCAGCCGCTTGTCCGGGGGGGAGCAGCAGCGGGTGCTGATCGCCCGCACCCTGCTGCAACTGTGGCCAAGCCTCAATCCGACCGGGCGGGTGCTGCTGCTGGACGAACCCCTGGCGGGGCTGGATCTGCATCACCAGATGGCGCTGCTGCGACTGCTCAAGCAACTGGCCGCGCAGGGATTGCTGGTGGTGGTGGCCATCCACGACATCAATCTGGCCATCGACTGGGCGGATCGCGTGCTCTGCCTGCAACAGGGCCGCGTGGTGGGGGAAGGGGACGTCGGGATCATCGACGAGGCGCTGCTGGAGCGGGTGTTCCAGATCCGTACCGATCGTATCGAGGCGGCCGGCCGCACCTGGTTTATGCCGAGCCTGTGAGGCGGGTTTCCCCCTCATCCCCCGCCCTTCTCCCATTCTTTTGAAACAAGTGGGAGAAGGGAGCCGCTCCGTCGACTACGGATACAGCATTGAAAACCTGCAGAGGCTGAGTGAAGCCAAGGGGGCGAGTGAATCACTGTGGAAATGAAAAGAGCCAGGCATCCGTGATGCCTGGCTCTTTTGGTAGAGAGAGCGTTGAGCGGTTGCTCAGGCTTTCTGCTTGTCCAGCCGCACCTGGGCGGCTTCTGCCAGCATGGCCAGCAGGGTTTCGGTGTCACTCCACGACAGACAGGCATCGGTGATGCTCTGGCCGAAGGTGGCGGCACAGCCGTTCTCCACGTCCTGACGCCCTTCCACCAGGAAGCTCTCGGCCATGATGCCGGCGATGCCGGTGCGGCCGCGGCGCAGCTGATCGCAGATATCCTGGGCCACCAGCAGTTGGCGGCGGTGATCCTTCATGCTGTTGCCGTGGCTGAAGTCCACCACCAGGCGCTCAGGCAGGCCCACCTGGGCCAGAGCCTCGCACGCCTCATCGATGCTGGCGGTGTCGTAGTTGGGACGGTGGCCGCCGCGCAGGATCACGTGGCCGTAGGGGTTGCCGGCGGTGCGGTAGATGGTCATCTTGCCGTCCTTGTCCGGGGAGTAGAAGATGTGGCTGTGACGGGCGGCGCGCACCGCATCGATGGCGATGCGGGTGTTGCCGTCGGTGCCGTTCTTGAACCCCACCGGGCAGGAGAGGGCGGAGGCCATCTCCCGGTGAACCTGGGACTCGGTGGTGCGCGCCCCGATGGCGCCCCAGGTGATGAGATCGCTGATGTACTGGCCGGTCACCATGTCGAGGAACTCGGTGGCGGTGGGCATGCCGGTCTCGTTGATGTCCACCAGCAGTTTGCGGGCCAGTTTGAGCCCTTCATTGACGTCGAAACTGCCGTCCAGGTGCGGATCATTGATGAGCCCCTTCCAGCCGACGATGGTACGTGGCTTCTCGAAGTAGGTGCGCATCACGATGCACAGGCTCTCTTTGTACTCTTCACGCAGGGTGTTCAGACGCAGAGCGTATTCGTGGGCGGCGGCGGGATCGTGGATGGAGCAGGGGCCGACGATGACCAGCAGGCGCTGATCCTCACCGGACAGAATGGCTTCCACTTGGCGGCGGGCATCCAGCAGGTTCTGGGCGATGGTGTCGGTTAACGGGAAGGCGTGCGCCAGCTCGCTGGGGGTGATCAGGGCCTCCAGGCGACGGGTGCGCAATTCATCGGTGTGAATGGACATACGACTCAATTCTCGAGTGGATAAGGTGGGCGGGATGCCAAAATGCAAGGGAATAAAATAAAGCAAAAGTCACCCGATGGAAACCTTGGGCGGCTCTGATAGGATGTGAACCCAAAAGCCATTTCAAATGAGGTAGTTATCGTGGCAAAGCCAGGCGCGACCGGGATCACCCGCATCATCAACGCAACCGGTTACAGCATGAAAGGTCTCAAATCGGCCTGGATCAACGAGGCCGCCTTCCGCCAGGAGCTGCTGCTCATCCTGCTGCTGATGCCGCTGGCATTCTGGATAGGTGACTCCCTCAACGAGATCCTGCTGCTCGTCTGTATCAGCTGGCTGGTGGTGATCGTCGAGGTACTCAACTCCGCCGTGGAGGCGGTGGTGGATCGCATCGGCTCCGAGCATCACGAACTCTCGGGCCGCGCCAAGGATCTGGGCTCCGCCGCCGTCTTCATCGCCCTGGCCCTCAATGCCCTGGTGTGGGGCGCCCTGGTGGGCCGCAACCTGCTGGGCTGGTGGTAGGTTGCGAGAGCAAGCTTTCTTCTGACATAAAAAGCCCGTCATCACGACGGGCTTTTTACTGCGCAGATAAGGGCTTATCAGTGCAGGATCCGGGCACGGATGGTCCCATTGATCTCTTTGAGACGGGCCAGGGCCTTCTCGCTGTGCTCGGTTTCGACGTCGATGACCACGTAACCGATCTCGCTGCTGGTCTGCAGGTACTGACCGGCGATGTTGATCCCCTCGTCGGCGAAGATCTGGTTGATCTGGTTCATCACGCCGGGCTGGTTGCGGTGAATGTGCAGCAGGCGGCTGGAGCCCTTGTGGCCGGGCAGGGAGACTTCCGGGAAGTTGACCGCGGAGAGGGTGGAGCCGTTGTCGGAGTATTTGACCAGCTTGTTGGCCACTTCCAGACCGATGTTCTCCTGGGCTTCCTGGGTGGAGCCGCCGATGTGGGGGGTCAGGATCACGTTGTCCAGGCCGCGCAGCGGGGTGAGGAACTCCTCGTCGTTGGACTTGGGCTCCACCGGGAAGACGTCGATGGCGGCGCCGGAGAGGTGGCCGCTCTTGATGACGTCGGCCAGGGCGTCGATGTCCACCACGGTGCCGCGGGAGGCGTTGATGAAGATGGCGCCCGGTTTCATCATGCGCAGTTGCTCTGCACCGATGAGATCCTTGGTGGAGGCGGTTTCCGGTACGTGCAGGCTGATGACGTCAGACATGTTGAGCAGCTCCACCAGGTTCGGCACCTGGATGGCGTTGCCAAGGGAGAGCTTGTTCTCGATGTCGTAGTAATAGACCTTCATGCCGATCATCTCGGCGATGATGCCAAGCTGGGTGCCGATGTGGCCGTAGCCGATGATGCCGAGCTTCTTGCCGCGGGCTTCGACGCTGCGGTTGGCCAGCTTCTCCCAGACGCCGCGATGGCACTTGGCGTTCTTCTCGGGAATGCCGCGCAGCAGCAGCAGGATCTCCCCCAGTACCAGTTCGGCCACGGAGCGGGTGTTGGAGAAGGGGGCGTTGAAGACGGGGATGCCGCGCACGTGGGCGGCGTCGAGGGAGACCTGGTTGGTGCCGATGCAGAAGCAGCCGATGGCCACCAGCTTGGTGGCGGCATCCAGCACCTTCTCGGTAATCTGAGTGCGTGAACGCAGGCCCACGAAATGCACGTCACGAATGCGCTCGATCAACTCCTCTTCCGACAGGGACGTCTTCAGATATTCCACATTGGTGTAGCCGGCTGCCCGAAAGGTCTCCACCGTATTGGGATGGACTCCCTCCAGCAGCAGTACCTTGATCTTATCCTTGTCCAGCGAAAACTTGGCTGTCATGACGTTCCCTCTATTGTTTTGAAAAATGCGTTCAGGCTTGCAGTGTGAAGAAAACCGTAAAGTAGCAAAAACGTTTGGGAGAGGGAATATTTGTGACGAAAGTCAAATTCTTTGAAGTTATCAACGATTGTTGCAGATGTGCTGCTACAAGCCATTGAGGGATAACCAGAAACGGCGCCATGAGGCGCCGTTGTCCATTTGGGGCAGTCAGATTGACTGACCGGGGCGGGGGCTTGCCCGGAGGGGGAGGTCCGGGGAGCGGGCCTTAGTTGGTGATCACACCCTCGGGGGTGCCGATCAGCACAACGTCGGCGCCACGGTGGGCGAACAGGCCGTTGGTGACCACGCCCACGATGCTGTTGAGGCGGGTTTCCAGAGCCTTGGCATCGGTGATGGCCATGCCCTTGACGTCCAGGATGATGTTGCCGTTGTCGGTCACCACCCCTTCACGCCACACCGGGTTGCCGCCAAGGGCGCGGATCTCGCGGGCCACGTATTCGCGGGCCATGGGGATCACTTCCACCGGCAGGGGGAAGGTGCCCAGCACATCGACGGTCTTGGTATTGTCGATGATGCAGATGAACTGGTCGGCCACGGCGGCGACGATCTTCTCGCGGGTCAGGGCGGCGCCGCCCCCCTTGATCATGTCGCGGCTGGCGTTGATCTCGTCGGCGCCATCCACGTAGACGGAGAGGGCATCGATGTCGTTGAGGTCAAACACCGGGATGCCGAGACCCTTGAGGCGCTCGGTGGAGGCGATGGAGCTCGACACCGCGCCTTTGATCTGGTCTTTCATGGTCGCCAGTGCGTCGATGAAGTGATTGACGGTAGAGCCGGTGCCCACCCCGACGATGGTGCCGGGTACCACGTATTTGAGCGCAGCCCAACCGGCCGCCTTCTTCATTTCATCTTGAGTCATGATGGATCCTTATGGAAAAAGCGGGCGCATTATATCCAAGCATCCCCCCCAGAGCGACCATGGTGCTCACGTTCCGGCGCAAAAATCCCCAAGATGTAAATCGTTTGCCTGTTTATTGAACCGAAGGGGGCGCCCCCACCTGATCAGGCAAAGTGCCAGCTGCGGCTGGGGGTGATGATCTGGGGGAGCGGCACGTCCCACTGCTCCCGGGGGACGGCATCCACCTGCTGGCAATCGTGGGCGAGCCCCAGGGGTCTTGGGCCGAGCTGGTGCTCGTGCCAGCAGGCGAGGGTGCGATCGTAGTAGCCGCCCCCCATGCCGAGGCGGTTGCCAGCCTCATCGAAGGCCACCAGCGGGGTGCAGATGATGTCCAGCATGCTGTGGGGCAGTACCTGCTGCACGTCGAGCTCGGGCTCGGCGATGCCGTAGCGGTTGCGGGTCATGGGGGTGGTGGCGGTGTAGCGCAAGAAGAGCAGGTGACCCGGGGTGAAGGGGTGCAGCACCGGCAGGTAGACCTCCTTTTGCCGGGCCCACAGCCAGTGGATGGCGGGCAGGGGATCGAGCTCCCCGTCGTTGGCCAGATAGAGGGCGATGCGCCTGGCCGCGAGGATGCCGGGGTGTTCCTGGAAGCGTTCGACCAACTGCTGGGCCGCCGCCTGCTGCTCGGCCTGACTCAGGCTTTTTCTGCGCTGGCGAATGAGCTGGCGCAGGTTCTGGCGTTCGGGTTGGGTATCCGGCATGGGGACTCCTGGGCAAAGGTGGGCTGGCGCTACCTTAGCAAGGGGCCGACGGGATGAAAAGCCGATGGCGGGGCCGCCAGCCGGGCGGCCCCTGAGGTCGGGCGTCAGGAACGGTGGGGGGCGGGAGCCACTGCCCCCATCTGGTGCTTGAGAAAGACGGCCACGATGGCGGCCAGGGCCAGCGCCATGGGGTAGAAGCTCATGCTCACGACCAGGATCGGCGAGAGGGCGAAGATGGAACCCAGCAGCAGCGCCTGGGCGCCCCAGGGAATCAGCCCCTGCACCACGCAGGAGAAGATGTCCAGCATGGAGGCGGCGCGGCGCGGGGTGACCCCGTGATGGTCCGCCAGGTCCTTGGCCACCTTGCTCGCGACTATGATGGCCACGGTGTTGTTGGCGGTGCACAGGTTGGTGAGGCTCACCACGCCGGCGATGCCGAGCTCGGCCGCCTTCTCGTTCTGCTCGCCATCGTGGTGGCGGGTGAAGCGGGCAATCAGGGCGGCGATGCGCTCACTTATCCAGGCGAGCCCCCCCTGGCGTTCCATCAGGGCACCCAGACCGCCGATGAGCATGGAGAGCAGGAAGATCTCCTGCATGCTGGTAAAGCCCTGGTAAATGTCCTTGCTGAACTGGCCGAGGGAGTAGCTGCCAAGCAGCCCCACGCCACCGGCCGCCAGGATGCCGAGCCCCAGTACCATGAAGACGTTCATGCCAGAGAGGGCAAGCACCAGGATCAGCAGATAGGGCGCGACCTTGAGCAAGTCCGCCCCGGCGGTGGGGGCCGGCGCTTCACCGGTGGAGCCCAGCACCAGATAGAGCAGGATCACCAGCACGGCGGCGGGGGCGGCAATCTTGATGTTCTCGCGAAACTTGTCCTTCATCTCGCAGCCCTGGCTGCGGGTGGCGGCGATGGTGGTGTCTGAGATGATGGAGAGGTTGTCCCCGAACATGGCGCCGGAGAGGATGGTCCCCGCCATCAGCATCGGATCGATGCCGGCGGCCTGGGCGACGCCCAGCGCCACCGGTGCCACGGCGCCGATGGTGCCCATGGAGGTACCCATGGCGGTGGCAATGAAGGCTGAGATGAGGAAGAGCCCCGGCAGCAGGCACCAGCCCGGAATGAGGGAGAGGCCGAGGGCGACCGTGGCATCCACCCCGCCGGTGGCCTTGGCCACGGTGGCGAAGGCGCCCGCCAGCAAATAGATGAGGCACATGGCCATGATGTTGCTCTCGCCCACCCCCTTGAAGAAGGTCTCGAGGTTCTTGTTGAACCCCTCGCGTCCCATCAGCAGGGCCAGCATGACGGCGGGCAGGGCGGCAACGGGGGCGGGGAGCTGGTAGAAGGCGAACTCGACCCCCTGCAGGGTCAGCCAGGTACCGGTACCGATGAAGAGGGCAAGAAAGACCAGAAGGGGCAGCAGGGCTCTGGCACGGGGTTGGGTCTGGATCATGTGTTCCTCGAAACTTGAACAATGACCTCCTGTCGTTGCCTGTGGCGCCTCCAGGGCGGGCACAGGGCGGGCATCCTGCCACCATGGGGGGCCAACAGTAGTGAGTCGGCCCGCCCGGGTCAAGATAGCCGTCCAGATGGATAGGGCTTTTTACTTCGTGATTCTGACTTGTCTGGTTATTCCGTTATTTATTCTGTTTTTAATGAATTTATCGTTTAAATGTCGGGGTGGTTTGGAGGGCCAGATCGGGCTTTTCAAAGGGGACGCGGGCTGGTAAAACGGTCTCTTTCCATAATAAAGAGATGAGAGGGTGGAGATGGACAATCCGATCCGTGTGGCCGTGATGGGCTGTAATGGTCGTATGGGCAAGGTGCTGCTGGAGGCTATCGCCAACGCCGAGGGCGTGGTGGTGGGAGCGGCGCTGGAACGACCGGGCTCTGCCGTGATCGGTCTGGATGCGGGTGAACTCAACGGCCTGGGGCGCCTTGGCGTCATCATCAGCGACAGTCTGGAGAAGGTGAAGGACGAGTTCGATCTCATCATCGACTTCACCCGCCCCGAGGTGACCCTGGCGAATCTCGCCTTTGCACTGGCGCATGGCAAGCAGATGGTGATCGGCACCACCGGCTTTGACGAGGCGGGCAAGGCGGCCCTGCACGAGGCCGGCAAGCAGATCGGCATCGTCTTCGCCTCCAACTACTCGGTCGGGGTCAACCTGGTGTTCAAGCTGTTGGAGCAGGCGGCCAGGGTGATGGGGGAGTACACCGACATCGAGATCATCGAGGGGCACCACAGACACAAGGTGGATGCTCCGTCCGGCACCGCGCTCTCCATGGGGGAAGTGGTGGCGAAAACCCTGGGCCGGGATCTGAAAGAGTGCGCCGTCTATGGCCGTGAAGGGATCACCGGTGAGCGGGATCGCAACACCATCGGCTTTGCCACCATCCGCGCCGGCGATCTGGTGGGGGAGCACACCGTCATGTTCGCCGACATCGGCGAGCGGGTCGAAATCAGCCACAAGGCCTCCAGCCGTCTGACCTTCGCCAACGGTGCAGTGCGGGCGGGCAAGTGGCTCGGCCAGCAAGGGGCCGGTCTCTATGATATGCAGGATGTGCTCGGTCTGAAATAAACCGTCTTCAGGGGGAGTGCAGACTCCCGTACTGGTTGCCAAACCCCGGTCCGCCGGGGTTTTTTGTCACTTTTTTGTAGAAATGAGCCTTAATCATCACTTTTTGAGTGAACCTCGCTAAATCCTGCCATTCTTACAAGCCTGCCACCCTCTTGCGACAAAAATGTCATCAAGGGGTAACGGGTTTGGGTCTCAATATTCCCCTGCGGGGGCATTTCGCCTTGATGTGAAATAGACTAAAAATGCAATCCAAGAAAAACGTTTTCTATTCTTGGTGTTCACTTTTCTGGCTTCAAATGGTGTTTTTGCTGTTGTGTTGTTTATTTTTTAATTTTCTATCTTGCTGTTTATTAAGTGGTAAATTTGGTTTTTTGTACGTTGCATGGCATCGGGCGCTGCTTTGTTGTCTGTGTTTGGCTTTTCTTTTTGAAGAGGGGGTTGCAAAGCGAGTGAGTGCATAGATAATGGGTAATGTTGCTTGTTTATTGAATTTAGATGCATTTCAAACGAGAAAAGACGTTGAAATGAGATCGTTTTTAAGTAGAATGCGCCCAATTTGCCAGAAATCTGCCGGGTTCGAGTCCTGTCAAAGACCGGAACCGAGCCCGCAACACCCAGGTAAATTGCTGAATTTAAAGCTAAATAACTGGAGGTTGTCTTGAATCACACTGCATTGCTAGTGCTGGAAGATGGAACTGTGTTCAAAGGCGTGTCGATAGGCGCCGAGGGATGTTCCGTTGGTGAAGTGGTTTTCAACACGTCGATGACGGGTTATCAGGAAATCCTCACAGATCCCTCCTATTCCCGTCAGATCGTTACCCTCACTTACCCCCATATAGGCAACACCGGCACCAACAGCGAAGATGAAGAGTCCAGTCAGGTCCATGCTCAGGGCCTCATCATCCGGGACCTTCCGATACTGGCCTCCAACTTCCGCAATCAGCAATCCCTCTCCGATTACCTCAAGTCCCACAACATCGTTGGCATCGCCGACATCGACACCCGCAAGCTGACCCGCATCCTGCGTGAAAAAGGCGCCCAGGCCGGTTGCATCCTGGCCGGCAAGCAGCTCGATGAAGCCCATGCCCTCGAACAGGCCCGCGCCTTCCCCGGTTTGAAGGGGATGGACCTGGCCAAGGAAGTGACCGTGAGCGAATCCTACAGCTGGACTGAAGGCAGCTGGCAGCTCGGCAAGGGTCACGTCACCCCGGCGGCCGATGAGCTGAAATACCACGTGGTGGCCTACGACTTCGGCGTGAAGCGCAACATCCTGCGCATGCTGGTGGACCGTGGCTGCCGCCTGACCGTGGTGCCGGCCAAGACCCCGGCCGCCGAGGTACTGGCGATGAACCCGGATGGCATCTTCCTCTCCAACGGCCCCGGCGACCCCGAGCCGTGCGACTACGCCATCGAAGCTATCAAGGCTTTCCTTGATACCAGCACCCCGGTGTTCGGTATCTGCCTGGGCCACCAGTTGCTGGGCCTGGCCTCCGGCGCCAAGACCATCAAGATGAAGTTCGGCCACCACGGTGCCAACCACCCGGTGAAGAGCCTGGACGACAACACCGTGATGATCACCGCCCAGAACCACGGCTTTGCGGTGGACGAGCAGACCCTGCCCGAGTGCCTGCGTGCCACCCACGTCTCCCTGTTCGATGGGTCGCTCCAGGGCATCCATCGCACCGACCGTCCGGCCTTCAGCTTCCAGGGTCACCCCGAAGCGAGCCCGGGCCCGCACGATTGTGCCGGTCTGTTCGACCACTTTATTGAATTGATTAAGCAGTATCGCGCCTAAGAGGATAAAGAGAGCCATGCCAAAACGTAACGACCTACAGAGCATCCTGATCCTCGGCGCCGGCCCCATCGTCATCGGTCAGGCCTGCGAATTCGACTACTCCGGCGCCCAGGCGTGCAAGGCCCTGAAAGAAGAGGGCTACCGCGTCATCCTGGTGAACTCCAACCCGGCCACCATCATGACCGACCCGGAGATGGCCGACGCCACCTACATCGAGCCCATCACCTGGGAAGTGGTGCGCGAGATCATCAAGAAAGAGCGCCCGGACGCCATCCTGCCCACCATGGGTGGTCAGACTGCGCTGAACTGCGCCCTGGCGCTGGAGCAGCATGGCGTGCTCAAGGAGTTCGGTGTCGAGATGATCGGCGCCACCGCCGACGCCATCGACAAGGCCGAGGATCGCTCCCGCTTTGACAAGGCCATGCGCAGCATCGGTCTCGAGTGCCCCCGTGCCGGTATCGCCCACAACATGGAAGAGGCCTGGGGCGTGCAGCAGATGGTCGGCTTCCCCTGCATCATCCGTCCTTCCTTTACCATGGGTGGCTCGGGCGGCGGCATCGCCTACAACACCGAAGAGTTCGTGGAGATCTGCGAGCGCGGTCTGGATCTCTCCCCGACCAAGGAGCTGCTCATCGACGAGTCGCTCATCGGCTGGAAAGAGTACGAGATGGAAGTGGTGCGGGATCGCAACGACAACTGCATCATCGTCTGCGCCATCGAAAACTTCGACCCCATGGGCATCCACACCGGTGACTCCATCACGGTCGCGCCAGCCCAGACGCTGACCGACAAGGAGTACCAGATCATGCGCAACGCCTCCATGGCGGTGCTGCGCGAGATCGGCGTCGAGACTGGCGGCTCCAACGTCCAGTTCGGCATCAACCCCAAAGACGGCCGCATGGTCATCATCGAGATGAACCCGCGGGTGTCGCGCTCCTCTGCACTGGCCTCCAAGGCGACCGGCTTCCCCATCGCCAAGATCGCCGCCAAGCTCGCCATCGGTTACACCCTGGACGAGCTGATGAACGACATCACCGGTGGTCGTACCCCGGCCTCCTTCGAGCCGGCCATCGACTACGTGGTGACCAAGGTGCCGCGCTTCAACTTCGAGAAGTTCGCCGGTGCCAACGACCGTCTGACCACCCAGATGAAGTCCGTGGGTGAAGTGATGGCCATCGGCCGCAACTTCCAGGAGTCCCTGCACAAGGCCCTGCGTGGTCTCGAGACCGGCAAGACCGGCTTCGACCCCATGGTTGACCTGAACGCCCCCGACTCCCTGACCCGCATCCGTCACGAGCTGCAGGATGCTGGTGCCGAGCGCATCTTCTACATCGCCGACGCCTTCCGCGCCGGCCTCTCCATGGACGGCGTGTTCAAGCTGACCAAGATTGACCCCTGGTTCCTGGTGCAGATTGAAGAGTTGGTGAAACTGGAAGAGCAGGTGAAAGAGCGCGGCATGGCCGGTCTTGACGCCGACTTCCTGCGCGCCCTCAAGCGCAAAGGCTTTGCCGACGCCCGTCTGGCCAAGATCCTCGGCGTGGCCGAAGGTGAAGTGCGTAAATTGCGTGCCCGCCACAACATCTTCCCGGTCTACAAGCGGGTCGATACCTGCGCCGCCGAGTTCGCTACCAACACCGCCTACATGTACTCCAGCTACGACGAGGAGTGCGAGGCCAACCCCACCAACCGCGACAAGATCATGGTCATCGGTGGCGGCCCGAACCGTATCGGTCAGGGCATCGAGTTCGACTACTGCTGCGTACACGCGGCCCTGGCCCTGCGCGAAGACGGTTACGAGACCATCATGGTCAACTGCAACCCGGAAACCGTCTCCACCGACTACGACACCTCGGACCGTCTCTACTTCGAGCCGGTGACCCTGGAAGACGTGCTGGAAATCGTGCGGGTCGAGCAGCCCAAGGGCGTCATCGTCCAGTACGGCGGCCAGACTCCACTGAAACTGGCGCGGGCATTGGAAGCGAACGGCGTGCCGGTGATTGGTACCAGCCCGGATGCCATCGACCGCGCGGAAGATCGCGAGCGCTTCCAGTCCGCCGTCGAGCGCCTGGGGCTCAAGCAGCCGGAAAACGGCACCGTCACCGCCCTGGAGCAGGCCGTGCAACTGGCCACGCGCATCACCTACCCGCTGGTGGTTCGCCCCTCCTACGTGCTGGGTGGCCGCGCCATGGAAATCGTCTATGACGAGCAGGACCTGCGCCGCTACTTCGCCGAGGCAGTGAGCGTCTCCAACGAGTCGCCGGTGCTGCTGGACCGCTTCCTGGACGACGCTACCGAGGTGGACGTGGACGCCATCTGCGACGGCGTTGACGTGGTCATCGGCGGCATCATGGAGCACATCGAGCAGGCCGGTATCCACTCCGGTGACTCCGCCTGCTCCCTGCCGCCCTACACCCTGTCCAAGGCCATTCAGGACGAGATGCGCGAGCAGGTGCGCAAGCTGGCGCTGGAACTCGGCGTGGTCGGTCTGATGAACGTGCAGTTCGCGGTGAAAGACAACGAGATTTACCTCATCGAGGTGAACCCCCGTGCCGCCCGTACCGTGCCCTTCGTCTCCAAGGCCACCGGCGCACCGCTGGCCAAGATTGCCGCCCGCGTCATGGCCGGTCAGAGCCTGAAAGAACAGGGCTTCACCACCGAGATCATCCCGCCCTACTACTCGGTGAAGGAAGTGGTACTGCCGTTCGCCAAGTTCCCGGGTGTGGACCCGCTGCTGGGGCCGGAAATGCGCTCCACCGGTGAAGTCATGGGGGTGGGCAGCAGCTTCGCCGAGGCCTATGCCAAGGCGCAGCTGGGTGCCGGTCACCAGGTGCCGAGCGAAGGTCGCGCCCTCTTGTCCGTGCGCCACGGCGACAAGGAGCGGGTGGTGAACCTGGCCGCCAAGCTGCTGGAGCTGGGCTATGACCTTGACGCCACCCACGGCACCGCCGTGACCTTGGGCGAGGCGAGCATCAACCCGCGTCTGGTCAACAAGGTGCACGAGGGGCGTCCGCACATTCTGGATCGCATCAAGAATGGCGAGTACACCTACATCGTCAACACCGCCGAGGGTCGTCAGGCCATCCAGGATTCCAAGCAGCTGCGCCGCGGCGCCCTGCAGCACAAGGTGGCCTACACCACCACGCTGCACGCGGCCTTCGCCACCTGCATGGCCATCAGCGTGGATGCCACCGCCAACGTCAACTCGGTGCAGGAGCTGCACGAGAGGGTGAACAACCGCTAAGAGCACCGGCAGCACGCTGCCCGCTCGATGCACGCAAACCCCGCCAGCGATGGCGGGGTTTTTTTTATTGTCCGCGCCCGGCCACTCCCGGTGGGGGCGCCAGCAAGGAAGATGGGTGAGATGGCGGATAATGCATCATGGGTGGTGATACTCACCCCTTTATTGGAGATTCACTGCATCAATATTGCTGAATTGGCATGGCGGGGTGCAATCTTCGCAATCTCTCGCCCCCACGACCTCCCTATACTGGGTGCTCATACAAACAAGGTCGTCTGCGCCGACACACCAAAAGGTGGCGTGCGAGAGGATCAGCGCCCGCAGCCCGATCCGGCTGCCGTGGCCGGCCCCGGTGACCGACGGGGGCTGCAGGAAAACCGGTCGCGTGGTTACCGCCGCGCGACTCGTCAGGGACGGTGTTACCGCACCAACCCGCTTCCCCTCCTTGCCCCACCCGCCTGTCGGCCCGGTCGTCCGGCGCCTCGCCCATCCGTCAAGGGAATCTGAATATGAGCTTCGATCATCGCAAATACCGCCGTGCCCCCGTGATCAACCTGGCGGATCGCCAGTGGCCCAACCGGGTACTGGAGCGGGCACCGCTCTGGTGCGCCGTGGACCTGCGCGATGGCAACCAGGCGCTGGTCGAGCCCATGACGGTGGCCCAGAAGCTGCAAATGTGGGCGCTGATGACCCACATCGGTTTCAAGCACATCGAGGTGGGCTTCCCGGCGGCCTCCCAGCCCGACTTCGATTTTGTGCGCGAACTCATCGAGCGCAACCTCATCCCCGATGACGTCACCATCCAGGTGCTGGTGCAGGCGCGCGAAGATCTGATCGCCCGCACCTTCGAGGCGCTCAAGGGGGCGAAGCGGGCCATCGTTCACGTCTACAACTCGGTCAACCCGACCCAGCGCAACTATGTGTTCAACTCAGGCAAGGACGGGGTCAAGGCCATCGCCGTGCAGGGGGCGCGCTGGGTGAGGGAGTATGCGGCCCGCAATCCGGGCACCGAGTGGAGTTTCCAGTATTCTCCGGAGAGCTTCAGCAGCACCGAGGTGGAGTTCGCCGTCGAGGTGTGTGACGCCGTCATCGACGAGTGGCGTGCCGCTGCCCGTCCCATGATCCTGAACCTCCCCGCCACGGTGGAGGTGAGCACCCCCAACGTGTTTGCGGATCAGGTGGAGTGGTTCTGCCGACACCTCAAGGCGCGACCCGAGGTGAGCATCTCCATCCACACCCACAACGACAGAGGCTGCGGGGTGGCCGCCGCCGAGCTGGCGGTGCTGGCGGGGGCGGATCGCATTGAGGGCACCCTGCTCGGCAACGGGGAGCGCACCGGCAACATGGACATCGTCACCATGGCCATGAACCTCTACAGCCAGGGGATTGACCCCGAGCTGGACCTGTCCGACATGGATGCCATCGTCGCCACCGTGGGGGCCTGCACCCAGATTGCCCTGCACCCGCGCCACCCTTATGCCGGCGAGCTGGTCTACACGGCGTTTTCCGGCAGCCACCAGGATGCCATCCGCAAGTCTCTCGCGGCAGAAAAACCGGATCACTACTGGGACGTGGCTTACCTGCCCATCGATCCTGCCGATCTCGGTCGCAGCTACGAGGCGGTGATCCGCATCAATAGCCAGTCCGGCAAGGGAGGGGTGACCTATCTGCTGGAGCGTGACCTCGGTCTGCAACTGCCGCGCTGGCTGCAAATCGACTTCAGCCGCCGGGTTCAAGCCGAGGCTGAGGCGAGCAGCAGCGAAATCAGCCCGGAGCAGATCCGCACCCTGTTCGAGCAGCACTATCTTGAGCCGGCCCACGGCTATCGCATCGGGCGCTTCCAGCTCGGTCATGACAGTCAGGAGAGCCTGCGCCTGGAGTTGCAGACCCCCCACGGCACCCTGCAATTGTGTGGTGAAGGGGAGGGTGCCATCACGGCCCTGGTCAACGGCTGGCAGCGTCAGACCGGCATGCACATCGATGTGCTGGATTACTCCGAGCATGCGCTCACCGCCGGCACCGAATCCCGCGCCGCCGCTTATGTGCTGCTGAGCGTCGAGGGCACCCGGATGTGTGGCGTCGCCGTCGGTCGCGACGTGGTCAACGCCTCCCTGCAGGCGGTGATCAACGGCGCCGCCCAGCATCAGGCCCTGCGCCAGAGCGCCTGAGGCGGCACTGCCCGCCTGCCGTGAGGGCGAGCAGGGAAGGGCCGCCCACTCCGATGTCACGGCAGATCGCGCCGTCCCTGTTGCAACAATCCCCTGACCCATATGGTGAGGGGATTGTTTTTTATGGAAAAATCGGCCCACAATATCAGTGATTTGCCACCAGGAATGCCGTCGGGGTTCGCTGGCGATGGCAGCCAACGGCTGCCATTCGGGATAGAAGACATGCGCGCTTGGAGCCCAAAAAATGATGAAGACTCCCCTCAGGTTATCCGTTCACCCCGCCCGGTTCTTCTCGCTTCCTCCCTGCCGTCGTCTCGCGCTGGTGAGCCTGCCCTGTCTGCTGCTGCTGACGGGGATCCTGGATGGGGCCAGTTTTGATCCCCTGGCGGAGCACAACCTCTATACCGTCGGGGCTCTGGCCGAAGCGCTCAACGTGTTGACCCTGCTGTTCATGTTCTGGGTGGTGCAGTGTGCCCAGATCACCTTGAAAACCTATCTCTCCCTCACCGGCGGGCTGACCCTCTGGCTCGTCTCCGGCGTCATCGATCTGATGGATGAGGCCTATTTCCAGCCCTGGTGGCTCTCCACGGTGGAAGACAGCCTGCGCACGATCGGCATGCTGGCCTCGGCCTGGGGTGTGCTGCTGATGGTGCAGCAGATGTATGGCACCCAGATGCGGCTCTCCTCCCTTGCCATGTCAGACGAGCTGACCGGGCTCTCCAATCGCCGGGCGTTTCGCGCCGTGCTGGAGGCGCACGGAGAGGAGGGGACGCCGCTCCTGCTGCTGGATCTCGATCACTTCAAGCTGATCAACGATCGCTATGGCCACGCCATCGGCGACAATGTGCTGCGTGAATTTAGCACCCTGTTGCGCCAGCTCTGCCCATTGGATGGGGTGGTGGCACGCCTTGGGGGAGAGGAGTTTGCCATCTGGCTGCCCGGCATGACGGGCGACAAGGCCCGTACGCTGGCGGAGCAGATAAGGTGCGCGACCGAAGAGCTGGTCTCAGGTGACGGGGTAAGATTCACCGTGAGCCTTGCCCTGGGCATCAGCCAGAGCGGGGAGGGGGTGGATGCCCTGCTCCAGCGTACCGATCTTGCCCTCTATCAGGCCAAGCACCTGGGACGCAACCGGGTGGAGCTGGCGTGATGGCGCCAGGGGATGCCGCAGCCAGCGGGCCAGCAGGTTCATCCGCCTTCATCTTGTCAGACTTGTTCCCTACAATGTCCGCCTCCATGCATTCGAGCCCTCTCATTCGTGATGAGGGGCAGGTCCCGCTCTTCAGGAAGCCTTCATGATCCCCTCTCACTCCTTGTTTCATGCCCATTGGCGCAGGTTGTCACTGCTTACCCTTGCCCTGCTGTCGGGTTGTGCCAGCGAGCCTCCCGCCCCGACCAGCCCGGCGACGCCGGCGGGGCGCCCCATTCCCAAGGCGATGCAGCCGCAAAAACCGGCCGACATGAAGAGCCGTATCGTGCGCTTCCTTCCGCGCAACGTGGTGGACAAGCCGGGCTGGGCCAATGACGTGGTGACGGCGCTCACCACCCAGGGGCTGACGGTGAGCGATCACAATGTCTGCAGCGTGCTGGCGGTGGCGGAGCAGGAGGCGACCTATCAGGCGGACCCCGTGGTGCCCAACCTCAACAAGATTGCCTGGAAGGAGATCAATGCCCGGGCCGGCAAGCTGCTCATCCCCGAGTTCATGGTGCGCACAGCCCTCTCCATCCAATCCCCCACCGGCAAGAGCTATGCCGAGCGTATCGACAAACTTCGCACCGAGCGGGAGATGAGCGAGATCTTCGAAGACATGATAGGCAGCGTCCCCATGGGCAAGCAGCTCTTTGGCAACCTCAACCCGGTGCGCACCGGCGGCCCCATGCAGGTGAGCGTCGCCTTTGCCGAAGCCAACGCCCGTGGCTACCCCTATCCCGTGAAGGAGTCCATTCGCCACGAGGTGTTCACTCGTCGGGGCGGCATCTGGTTTGGCACCAAACACATCTTCGGCTATCCCGCCGACTACCCGGATACCCTCTATCGCTTCGCCGACTTCAATGCGGGCTGGTACGCGAGCCGCAATGCGGCCTTCCAGGCGGCGGTAAGCCGGGTGAGTGGCAAGCCCCTGGCCCTGGACGGGGATCTCATCCGCTACGACTCGGATCTGCCCGGCAAGACCGAGCTCGCAGTGCACAGCATCGCCAGCCGCGTCAACATGAGCAAGCAAGCCATTCACCAGAGCCTGAAGCTCGGGGACAGCAGCGACTTTGCCAAAAGCGATCTCTACCACAGGGTCTTCGCCCTGGCCGACAAACAGGCCGGGACACGGCAACCCCGCGCCATCTTGCCCGGCATCCAGCTAAAGAGCCCCAAGATCACCCGCAACCTCACCACCGCCTGGTTTGCCAAGCGGGTGGATGAACGCGAGCAGCGCTGCGTGCAGAAGATGGCAACGATCCGCTGATTTGCAGAAGTAACAAAGGCGGCCTGTATGGGGATGGTATTCACCTGACAGTTGCCCACAAAAGGGAGTGGTCATACGGCTTCAAACCGGATAACAAAACGGTACCCCTACCGTGTTATCCGGAGTC
>NZ_JBFOCP010000018.1:0-74093 GCF_040907855.1 Aeromonas sp. s4
GCAACTATTTTATTAAAGGATATGGATGTATACAAAATGTATACTCCACAAATGAATATAAATGAGCACTTTTTAAAGGCAGATAAAAAGGTCATTGATGAAGCATTCCGCTGTTCAGACTTGACAAGTGAGATATCATATTATCAATCACGAGTGCTAGGCATATCTACTCAGATTGATATTCAAAATGCTTTTAAAAACAAAAAAACATATACGAAAAAGGAAAGCCTCAGCTTACATTCAGGTTTTAGTGATGAAAAAATTTGTGTGTTTGTAATGGCTCATGCATTTTCAGATGCGCCCCATGTTGGCGAGGGTTTACTTTTTAAAGATTACTATGATTTTCTAGAGAAAACATTAATAACCCTTAATAGTAATAGTGATATTAACTGCTTTGTAAAAGCCCATCCAAGTTCATATATGTGGGGAGAGAAGGGAGGGGTTGAAGCTATTGTAGAGAGGAACAAGCTTCATCATATTTGCATTCTTCCCATGGATTACAATACCAATTCAATCATTGATATTGCAGATGTTATTGTCACAGCGAAAGGAACTGCCGGACTTGAATTTAGTTGCGCAGGTATACCAGCAATAACAGCAGGAAAAGGATACTATCATGGTTTTGGTATATGTTTCGAACCGGAATCCATATGCGAATTTTATAGAATGCTAGCTGAAATAAAAGATATAAAACGATTGGATGACGACAAAGTCCGTATGGCGCTCATTGTTTTATATCATAGTTTTAATAACTTGTTCCATTCTGATGTGCTACCAAAAGTACAAATTAGACCAGGGGATAATTATCAATTATTATTCCGTGGGAAATTTGCTGAGATGGTTTTTAATATGGAGAATGGAGTTCCAATGAAAGATAATTTCTATTACATGGTTTTAAACGATGCAGAGCGGTGCATCAATGAGAAGTAAAATACTTTATATTATTTTGAGTTATTCAATACAGCTTTTGAATATACTCCTTAATTTAGTCTTTATGCAACGCCTTCCCGTGTCATTATTGGGGGATGTAGCTATCGCTAAAATTTGGTTACAATCTTTTGATTACACTCATTTAGGCACTAGATTTGCTCTTGACCGTTATCTTCCTATGGCCAAAATTGATGGTCATAGGAACGCATACCTTCTATTTTCTTTATTGGTTTCTTTTTTTTGTTCTTTAGCAATATTACTTATCGCACTAATAATTGAGAATATTAATGTAACTATATTTTCATTCTGTTTGGTTGGCATATCTCTTGCTGTTATTAATGTAATAAAAGCCTACTTCAGGGCAACAGAAAATATAAAGTCAGTAAATATTTTGATGGGATGGCTTTATGTCTTCCCCCTAACTGTCTCTTTCTTTGCATCTTTATATTCATTCAATGCTTTTATTTTGGTCTACCCAGTTTCTTTCTGGGGTTCAATGATCATCCTACTTTTAAAATATAGGTTTGATATAAACTTTGATATAAATTTTCGATATATTTTAGCAATAAAGAGGAAGATGATTGGAACGTCCAAATTTTTATTTATAAATTCAGTAATCATATACCTAAGTTTTGTTATTGATCGCTTGTTTGTGGATTGGAGCTTGGGGAGGGATGCCCTTGGTTCTTATAGTATTATTATGTTTGTCTTTGCTTCCATCTTTTCCATCCCATCAATATTGACAGAGTTAATCTATCCAAAAATAATTCGTAGTACAGTAAAAGAAAAAAAGCTATTTCATTGGAAGGAATCAGCACTCGTTTGTTTTGGCACATCCGTGGTTATTCTGATTGCAAACATTAGTATGTATTACTTAGTCGAGCGTTTTACTAAATATTCTGAGCTTGTCCCATTGATGCAACTTGCAGCCATTGGTGTGATTCCATATTCATGTATTGCAATTTTAAACCATGTATTCAATGCATTGGATAAGCGAGGGTTATTGTTTATCATAAATTTATTTTCTTTGTTTATTTATGTTTTGTTTTTATTTGTTGCACACTCACTTAAGCAGATTGATATATTTGTATTCGCAAAGATTACATATGGATTTGTTCTGCTTGGGGCTATGGCTCTCACATTAAGATACAGTAAAATATGAGCGAAATATATTTCCTGCTGGCCATATCTCTCTACTTGATTTTAGCAATCCTAAATAAGGACTATTATCATCCAGGTGCTATGCTTATTTTACTTTGGCTTTTGTCATCTGCCTTGGCTAGTTATGAACCATTATATAATTCAGATATTCAGTCACCAATTTCTTTTGAGGCGCATGCTAGTATATTAACCGCAGGGATGTCACTTTTTCTCCCTGCTTTTATTATGTCATTTTCTTCGAAAAAAATAAAAGATGACCGTCTTGAGTATTTTTATTTTAGCAATAAATATGCTTTGTTTTTGGATGCTTTTATATGTATATCAATATTGTCATTTGTAATTAGATTTGGGGCCATTATATTTCAACCTCCAATACTCTATTTAGGATTCAGTGATCTTAAAGAAAGTGTGCCAAGTGGTATTCCTGTAATTCATTATTTCGATTTACTTACCCCATTTCTAGCAATTACAGTAATCCATGCACTTCTTTTTTCTGATGGAATGAGTAAATTCAGAGTGTGGTATTTTAAGTTTTTTATTATTTTTTCTTTGGTCACTATTATTTTATATAAAGTATCTAGAGGAGAACTTCTAATAATAATATTAGGATGGCTCTATTTGATATATTACAAATATCGATTCTCTTTAGCTAAAATGCTATCAGTTGTTGTGTGCATAATTATGGTGTTTTTGCTGATCACTTATCTTCGGCTTTCAACGGGAGGTATGGTTGCAAATTATCTTGGGGATGGTGCTGCATCATATATTAGCCCCATTTATACATATGTAGCGATTAATTTTGAAAACTTCAATAAGTTGACTTTGTCAGATGAATTTAATTATACATATTACCTTTCTTCTCTAAAGTTTATTATTTATCCTTTTTATCCAGAGTTGTACAATTCACAATTTGGTGATATTAAAGACTTCAATACGTTATTTTTTAATGCTAAACCATTTATTTATTATTTTTATCATGATCTAGGGTTATTTGGTGTGGCATTATATTCTTCCTTAATCTCATCTCTAGTTAGCATATTTTATCTTGTCAGCAAAAGAGATGTGAGATATTCATTAATGCTGTCTTTTATGCAGAAGGCTATATTTTTTCTATTTTTTGGGAATTATTTTTTTGGCGAAATGGTTATATTTTTTCCATATGTATTTGGCATGCTTGCGATAATTGCAATGCACAAGAAAGTTAGGGTGTTTAATTGAGCATATTGATCTTTGCTGGTAATATTCATACCGGTGGCGGGGTTCAAGTTGCAACCTCCTTTATTAGTGAGCTAGTCACTTTAAGCCAAGAAAAAACAAATGCAATTACTAATTACGATGTTGTCGTATCCTCAGTTGTTGCAAATGAACTAGCTAAATTGAATTTAGATATGAAAGTGTTTAACTCATATCAAGTAAAAGATTATTATGGGATAAAAAAATCAAAGGATCATGGGAATATTTTAAAGCAATACGATAGATGCTTTGTCATATTTGGTCCGATATATTATTCGTTAAACTCAAAAGAATATATAGTTGGTTTTGCTCAAGCTTGGATAGCCTATTCTAATAATGATGCATATAGAAAGTTATCACTCATTCAGAGGCTCAAGAATAAGGTTAAGTTTTTAATTCAAGATGTTCTATTTAGGCGATACCATCACCTGGTCGTTGAACACCAACATGTGAAAGATGCCTTGCTCAAAAAAGGCTATACTATGCCAATAAGTATAGTCTCAAATAGTTATGCAAGTATTTTTGACAATCCAGAAATGTGGATGCCGATTGATTTTCCAAAGTTTGATAATAATAATGCTCCGGTTGTTGGGTTTGTGGGTAGGGCCTATCCACACAAAAATTTAGATATTCTTATTCCCGTTAATAAAATTCTTTCATCACGCTATGGATTTAATGTGAACTTCTTATTTACATTGAATGCTGATGAGATGAAATATCTCAAGTTTGATAAAATAGAGAATTTCTATACCACAGGTTCTATCTCATTGGTCCAGTGCCCAGCTTTTTATCAAAAAATAGATGCCTTAATTTTTCCCAGTCTACTTGAGTGTTTTTCAGCCACACCACTTGAAGCGATGAAAATGCAAAAACCAATACTTGCTTCTGACTATCCATTTGTAAGTGGAGTATGCAAAAATGCCGCAACTTATTTCAATGCTAATAATGCCGAAGATATCGCGAGATCGATATATGAACTATTCATTTCTCCAGATAAAATAGCCCTACAAGTTGAAACTGGAAATCAGTTAATAAAAAATATCCCCACAGCACAACAGCGTGCAGTGGCTTATTGGCAGTGTTTGAATCAAAAATGAGAAAAATTATGTTTACTGATAAAATACTTTTGATTACTGGTGGTACGGGCTCATTTGGTAATGCAGTGCTGAATCGTTTTTTAGAAACAGATATAAAAGAAATTAGAATATTCTCTCGTGATGAAAAAAAACAAGATGATATGCGTAAAAAGTATAATCATCCAAAGTTGAAGTTTTATATCGGTGATGTTCGTGACTATAACAGCGTGCTCAATGCAACCAGAGGCGTTAATTTTATCTACCATGCTGCGGCTTTGAAGCAAGTGCCTTCATGTGAGTTTTACCCCATGGAAGCAGTAAAAACGAATGTTCAGGGCACTGAGAATGTGCTGGAGGCTGCGATTGTAAATGGTGTTGCTCGTGTTGTTTGTCTCAGTACTGACAAGGCTGTTTATCCGATAAATGCGATGGGTATTTCCAAAGCGATGATGGAAAAAGTGATGATAGCCAAAGCTCGTAATTTAGATCCTCATAAAACGGTTATCTGTGGTACTCGCTATGGTAATGTCATGGCATCACGTGGCTCAGTGATCCCGTTGTTCTTGCGCCAAATCATCAACGGCGATCCGCTGACCGTCACTGATCCAAATATGACCCGTTTTATGATGACGCTCAATGACGCGGTCGATCTGGTATTGCACGCTTTTGAACATGGCACCAACGGCGACATCTTTGTGCAGAAAGCGCCTGCGGCTACTATCGATGTGCTGGTCGACGCATTGCTGCAAATAACTAAAAAGCCTGATCATCAGGTTAATGTGATTGGCACCCGCCATGGTGAGAAACTTTATGAGGCCCTATGTAGCCGTGAAGAGATGTTTGTGGCTGAAGATCAAGGCGGTTATTACCGTATTCCATCCGACAATCGCGATTTGAACTACTCCAAATATAACGAAGAGGGTGAAAAGGATTTGTCGAGCGTTGAAGATTATAACTCTCACAATACTGAGCGCTTGGATGTGGCGAAGATGATCAAATTGCTGCATAAACTCGACTTTATCAGGGATATAGAGGCTGGTAGCCTGGTTGTGCCAGAAGGGGTATAAATGAAAATTCTTGTCACCGGCGCCAACGGTTTTATTGGTAAAAACCTGCGAATTTTTTTAGCTGAAGCAGGTTTTACGAATGTGACATGCTTTGAACAAGGTCATTCTCTAGCAGATCTAGCTGATATGGTTGCCGAAGCCGAATTTGTATTTCATTTAGCCGGTGTGAACAGGCCTAAAGATGAAATTGAATTTCATCAAGGTAATACTGATTTAACCCAACACCTGGTTTCCTTGTTAGGCGCGACTGGCCGACACATTCCTCTGGTATTAACGTCATCCATTCAGGCTGATCGCGATAATGCCTATGGCAAAAGCAAAGCGGCGGCAGAGCAAGTCGTTTTTGATTATATGCGTCAAACGGGTAGCCCTGTGTATGTGTATCGCTTGGCCAATGTTTTTGGTAAATGGTGTCGCCCAAACTATAACTCGGCAGTTGCTACTTTCTGTCATAATACCGTGCATGATTTGCCCATCACTATTCATGATGCCAAAGCGCCATTGGCGCTGGTCTATATTGATGATGTATGTGCCAGCTTTATCTCTTTACTAAGAGATGATTATCAACAATGCGGTTATAAAGAAGTTGAACCGGTTTATCATACCACAGTAGGGGAAGTGGCTGAGGCTTTGCAGAAATTTAAACAAAGTCGTATTAACTTGATCACTGAAGAGGTGGGCACCGGGCTAATGCGTGCTCTTTATGCTACCTACTTGAGTTATTTTTCACCCAGTGACTTTTCCTACACTGTACCGGGTTATAACGATCCGCGTGGCAGTTTTGTGGAAATGTTAAAAACCCCATCAGCGGGGCAGTTTTCATTTTTCACTGCTCATCCCGGAGTGACTCGAGGTGGTCATTATCATCACACTAAAAATGAAAAATTTTTGGTTATTAAAGGCACTGCGAGCTATCGGTTTAAGCAGATGATTACCGGTGAGGAATATTCAATTACCGTTGATGCTGGGGAATATAAAATCATCGAGACTGTCCCAGGTTGGACACACGACATTACTAATATCGGTGAAGATGAATTAATCGTAATGCTGTGGGCAAATGAGATTTTTGACCGTAGCAAACCAGATACCATCGCCAGCCCATTAGCATGAGTTATATAAGCCATGAAAAGTAAAATGAAAGTAATGACAGTAGTGGGTACACGCCCAGAAATTATCCGTTTATCACGAGTGCTAGTTGCGTTAGATCAATATTGTGAGCATATTTTGGTACATACTGGCCAAAATTATGATTTTGAATTAAACCAAGTCTTTTTTGATGACCTTGGCGTTCGTAAGCCGGATTACTTTTTAAGTGCAGCAGGCAGCACCGGTGCAGAAACGATCGGTAATGTGATCATTGGCGTGGATAAGGTATTGGCCGAGGTGAACCCCGATGCCATGCTGGTGCTCGGAGATACCAACAGTTGTATGGCGGTGATCCCAGCTAAGCGCCGTAAAATTCCCACCTTCCATATGGAAGCTGGTAACCGCTGCTTTGATATGCGAGTACCGGAGGAGATTAATCGCCGCATCGTGGATCATACGGCTGATATTAACCTCACATACAGTACTATTGCGCGTGATTATCTTCTTGCTGAGGGACTACCTGCAGATAGGATTATTAAAACTGGCAGTCCGATGTTTGAAGTGCTAAATCATTATATGCCGCAGATAGATAGTTCAGATGTATTAAGTCGATTGAAACTTAACGTGGGAGAGTTTTTTGTAATCAGCGCTCACCGTGAGGAGAATGTTGATTCACCTAATAATCTCGTTAAGTTGTGGCAGGTTCTGAATGGGTTGGCGGAGAGATATGGTTATCCAGTAATTGTCTCAACTCATCCGCGCACTCGTAAGCGGATTGAAGAGCAAGGACTTGAATTTCATCCATTAGTGCAACTGCTTAAGCCATTGGGTTTTCATGACTACAATAAGTTGCAAAAATCAGCCAAGGCGGTGCTATCAGACAGCGGCACCATAAGTGAAGAGTCTTCCATCATGAATTTTCCAGCATTGAATATTCGTGAGGCTCACGAGCGTCCTGAAGCGTTTGAAGAGGCTTCGGTAATGATGGTTGGTCTTGAGATAGAGCGTGTATTTCAAGCGCTACAAGTGTTGGAGTCTCAACCAGTGGGTGATCAGCGGTTGTTACGTCCAGTCGCGGATTACAGCATACCTAATGTGTCTGATAAAATTGTAAGAATTGTGCACAGTTATCGTGATTATGTGATGCGAGTAGTTTGGAAAAAATATTAATGCGACTAGCGTTGTTGATTGATGACTATTTGCCTGGCAGTACGCGTGTTGGAGCAAAGATGTTTCATGAGTTGGCTTTATATTTGCAGATGCAAGGCCACCAAGTTACAGTGATAACACCTGATGCTCGCCAAACATCATTGCTTATGTGTGATGAACTCGATGGTGTGACCATTTGGCGCTTCAAAAGTGGTGAGATTAAAGATGTAGGTAAATTTAAGCGTGCTGTGAACGAAAGCTTACTGTCACTACGTGCTTGGTGGGCAGTGAGAGAAAAAATAGATGAGTATAAATTTGATGGGGTTGTGTATTACTCCCCTTCAATTTTTTTCGGTGGTTTGGTGCGCTGGCTGTGTCACCGCTGCCAATGCCCTGCCTATTTGGTACTACGTGATTTGTTTCCCCGTTGGGCAATCGATGCAGGGATGATTGGTGAGCATTCAATCATAACCCGTTATTTTCGTTTTTTTGAACACTTTAATTACCGCCAGGCCAAGATGATTGGCCTGATGTCAAATAATAATATCAAGGTATTCAAAGAAGATGGAAACCATTATCCCACTGAGGTATTACATAACTGGGCTTCGCTCACACCGATTAGCCAGTTTCCTTCCGATTATCAGCCGCTTCGCCAGCGACTGAAACTACAAGATAAAGTGATCTTTTTTTATGGAGGAAATATTGGTCATGCACAGGATATGGCCAATCTGATGCGCTTGACCAAAGCGATGAGCCACTATCCACAAGCACATTTTTTATATGTTGGTCAAGGCGATGAGGTGGCTCTAATAAAGAAAATGGCTGAGGAATGGAACCTAAGTAACTTCACTTATCTATCATCTGTAAACCAAAATGAATTTAAGCTCATACTAGCAGAGATTGATGTCGGGTTATTTTCTCTCTCAGCAGATCATACCAGCCACAACTTCCCTGGAAAATTGCTTGGTTATATGGTGCAAAATATTCCTATTCTTGGAAGTGTTAATCAGGGTAATGACTTGATGGAGCTTGTAAATACTAATGGAGCAGGCATTATTAGAGTCAATGGTGATGATGTAGGTTTGTATGAAGCAGCTGAATCTCTGTTAAAGGACGTTAGTTTTCGTCTGCGGTTAGGCCGACAAGGCAATGCGTTGTTGAATCGGGAATTCTCGGTCTCAATGGCTGCTGAAGTTATTTTAAAAGAGTTTAAAAAAGATGGTTTTTAGTCTAAGGTTTTTCGATGAAAATTTTAGAATCTGCATTATTAAATCAGCTGTACGATGATGCATCATCATCAGAACGGTTGCGTAGCCATTTTATGCTTCATGCTAACCATTCAGAAAAAGTGCAGAGGCTGATAATTGCTATGCTGAAAGGTAGTTATGTTGAACCTCATTATCATGAACTACCTCATCAATGGGAAATGTTTATTCTTTTGCGCGGTAAAATACGTGTTTGCTTATATTCAATTACAGGGGCAGTCTCACGCGATTTGATTATAAGTGAGAATGATCCTTTACCCCTGATTCAGTTCTTTCCTGGAGATATTCATAGCGTTGAGTGTCTATCAGAGAGGGCTCTGTTGCTAGAAGTGAAAGAGGGGCCTTTTGACCCACAGTATGCAAAGATAGTATGGAAAGGAGAACAGTAGTAGAGTTATGACCAAGCCAAATAATTAACGATGTTCTTAAAATAATCTAATCCATTATTTTCATAGAGCTAAAGTTTATAACTATAATTTCATATTCACGGAGTTTGGGATGGAGTACATTTTATTTTTCCTTGTTTCTTTTGCTATCCTTTTCTTTTTTAGAAAATTGGCAAAAAAGATAAATTTGGTTGACCGTCCTAATGAACGAAAATTGCATCAAGGATTTGTTCCTTTGGTGGGAGGGATTTCAATCTACTTTACCCTGACGCTGGTGCTCTGGCTTAAACCAGGATTGCTTATTAATTCGGATGTTTATGTGCTTTGTGCCTCAGTCTTGGTGATGATGGGCGCAATTGACGACAAGTATGATGTTGATTATCGTGTTAGATTAGTGGTGCAAATATTAATATCTTGTGCGATGATCTTTATAGCTGGTCTTTCATTAAAGAGTCTTGGTTATATTCTCTTCAGCTATGAAATAAATTTAGGGCCGCTTGGCTATATTGTCACCATCTTTGCAGTTCTTGGAGCTATAAATGCCTTTAACATGGTGGATGGTATTGATGGATTGTTGGGAGGGTTGACGATGGTTACCTTTGGCGCACTATCTTATATTCACTACGTCGATGGTCAACTGCAGTTAGCTCGTTTTTGTTTGTTAATAATGATAGTCATGATTCCCTATATATGCTTAAATTTGGGTTTCCCCTTCGGGAAACGTAAAAAAGTCTTTATGGGTGATGCTGGTAGTATGCTGATCGGATTCACTGTCATCTGGGTATTATTACAGGGAACTCAAGGTCCCAAGGCGCAAATGACCCCTGTTACAGCGCTATGGCTGATTGCGATCCCTCTTATGGATATGACTTGCATTATGGTGAGGCGTATACGTAAAGGTGTCTCGCCATTTAAACCCGATCGTGAACATTTACATCATATTTGTCTACGAGCGGGACTCTCTTCCCATCAAGCACTAATGGTAATTTGTGGTACTGCAGCCTTGCTGGCCACGTTGGGGATCGCTCTTGAGAATAGCGGTGTGCCTGAGTGGGTTAGTCTATTTTTATTTGGTTTGGTGTTTTTCTTCTATTACCAGTTACTAAACAATATCTGGCGAATTTTAGCAAAAATAAGACCCAAAACTATCAATGAACATCGCTGAATTATCCTCGTCGACCACCTTTCAAGACCAACTAATACTTTTGTTGGGGAGTAGCGGTCAGCTTGGGTGGACATTATGTCAACAATTTAAATCTGTACCATTACCGGTTGTTTTACAAGCACAGTGTGACTTTTGGAAGCTAAAGGAATTAATTCTTTTGGTTAAGCGATTGCGGCCTAGAGTGATTATTAATGCAGCCGCCTTTACTCAGGTAGAATACGCAGAAATAGAACCAAAGTCTGCCTATCAAATTAATGCACATGCTATGATTGCATTGGCTGAAGTTTCAAAGCAGGTCGGATCGCTTTTGGTTCATTTTTCCACCGACTATGTCTTTAATGGTGTTGGAAGTAAGCCTTGGCAAGAAGAGGATATACCAGCGCCTCTGAATGTCTATGGGTTGAGTAAATTGCAAGGAGAGCAAGCTATCTTAGCGAGTGGTTGCGAACATCTGATATTCAGGACTAGCTGGTTGCATAGTCCATATAGGCAGAATTTTTTAAAAACCATGTTACATCTTGGGCAAGAAAAAAAATCTCTTTCTGTTGTATGTGATCAGATTGGCTCTCCAACATCTACAGCTATGTTAGCACAGGTCACTTTGCAGGCGATTGATAAAGTCCTTTTGGACTCTCGTCTTTGTGGTCTCTATCATGTTGCAGCATCAGGCGAAACGAGCTGGTATAACTATGCCTGCTTTATTTTTGAAGAGGCTAGGGCGTTAGGGGTTGAATTGAAGGTAAGTGAAGTAAAGCCAATCACAAGTCATGGTTATCCCGTACTAGCCACCAGGCCACTAAATTCTCGGCTTGATACCGCGAAGTTTCGTACAACTTTTGGTATCGAGTTGCCTGACTGGAAGGATGGGGTAAGGGAAACATTGGGGCAGATCATCAACTGATTTAGGGATCGATATTGATAACCTCTTCATCAATTGAGGCACGTAAAGGCATCATCTTGGCCGGGGGATCCGCTACCCGTCTCTATCCGGCGACGCTGGCCATCAGCAAGCAACTGCTGCCGGTCTATGACAAGCCCATGATCTATTACCCCCTCTCAACCCTGATGCAGGCGGGTATCCGTGAGATTCTCATCATCAGCACGCCGCTGGATCTGTCCCGCTTCGAGCTGCTGCTGGGGGATGGCAGCCAGTGGGGGATGCATTTCAGCTACGCCGTGCAGGAAGAGCCTGCCGGGCTGGCCCAGGCGCTGCTCATTGCCGAACCCTTTCTGGCCGGCAACCCCTGCTGCCTCATTCTGGGGGACAACATCTTCTATGGCACCGAGCTGCCCCGCCAGTTGCAGCGCGCAAGCGCCAAGACGCAAGGCGCCATCCTGTTTGCCTATCATGTACAGGATCCCGAACGTTACGGTGTGCTGGGGTTCGACGGTGAGGGGCGGGTCGAGTCGATCGTCGAGAAGCCGGCATCTCCTGCCAGTCAATATGCGGTGACGGGCATCTATTTCTACGATGCCACGGCAAGCGAGATTGCTCGGGGCCTGCGCCCTTCGTCACGGGGAGAGCTCGAGATCACCGATGTCAATCTCCATTATCTGGCACAGCAAAGTCTGGAGGTCTGTTTCATGGGGCGTGGTGCTGCCTGGCTGGATACCGGGACCCATGACAGCCTGCAGGAGGCGAGCAGCTTCATCCAGACCCTGGAGAAACGCCAGGGGCTCAAGGTGGCCGCTCCGGAGGAGATCGCCTGGCGCCAGGGCTGGATCTCTGACGAGGCGCTGGCGTCACTGGCACAGCCACTGGCAAAAAGCGGGTATGGCGCCTATCTGTTGCGTCTGTTGCAAGAGCCCTTTGGCAAAATGCACCCCGATTGGGATTGATAAGGCACTCCATTGGGTGATATATCCTTGCCCATTATTCCAAAGAAAACACCTATGCACTTTATTTCATTGAAGATTCCGGATGTTATCCAGATCCGCCACCAGCGTCATCCAGATGAGCGGGGCGACTTCATGGAGCTGTTTCGCCACGATCTCTTCACCCGCAGATGCGGTGATTTTTGCTTCGTTCAGGACAATCTGAGTCGTTCCCGACAAGGGACACTACGGGGGCTACATTATCAACGCCAGCGGCCCCAGGGCAAGCTGATACAGGTGCTGGCAGGCACCATCTTCGACGTGGCCGTCGACGTGCGCGCCGGGAGCCCGACCCTGGGCCAGTGGGTGGGGGTGTCGCTCTCGGCCGAGGAGGGAACCTCCCTCTGGATCCCGCCAGGTTTTGCCCACGGCTTTTATGTTCAGAGCGAATGGGCCCAGGTGCTCTACAAGTGCACCGACTATTACGCTCCCGAGCTGGAAGCCTCCCTTCACTGGTCGGATCCGACACTGGCTATTGAGTGGCCCCTCATGGACAATGTGCCATTACGCTTGTCAGAGAAAGACCGTCACGCCCCTCTCTGGCAATCACCTCATCTTCAGAGCCCGATATGAACAAACAAGTATTCGATAATTCAGACAGTCAGTTGCCCCAGGGTTGGCAAGCCTCTTCCGGTGATGAAATCGATCTGCGTGAGCTGATCCTGGTCCTGTGGCGCCAGAAAATACTGATCCTGCTGGTCGCAGGCGTCTTTGCCGCAGCAGGTATCGCCTATGCCCTGCTGGCTCCCCAGGTCTGGGTCAGCCAGGCCGAGATCAGGTCGCCCACCCTCAAGGAGGTGGAGTCCCTCGAGCTCAACATCAATCAGCTGATCAATGCCCAGGTACCGGTGGCGGCTTTTACTGCCTTTGACAAGAAGGCGCTCTATGGCGACTTCGTCAACAACTTCAACAGCTTCAACAACAAGCGCCAGTTCCTGCAAGAAAGGGGTTACCTGGATGCCGAGGCCGCGCAGGCCGACGTCACAGACCCCAAAGGCAAGCGGCTGCTGCTCAAGAAGATGGCCGAGGGGATCAGCGCCAAGGCACCGGACAAATTGCGTGAAGATGTGACGCTCTCCTTTGCCGCGGCCACGGCGGGGGAGGCCAAATCCCGGCTGGAGCAGTACATCGCCTTTATCCAGCATCAGGAGTCGGCGGCCAAGGGCAAGGAGCTGTATACCATCTGGCAGAACCGCATCAAGACGCTGCAGACCCAGTTCGAGAGTGCCAAGGCCGATACCCTCAAGCAGTTGCAAGACGATATTCTGCGTACCGAATATGGTCTGCGCATTACACAGGCGGCCGGGCTGGAGGCGCCGGTGCAGAATCTGCAGGAGCAGGGGAGCCTTCCCATCGATCTGGGGGCGCGCGCCCTCTCCGAGAAGCTCAAGATCCTCAAGGAGATCAAGAACCCCGAGTTCCTCAACCCGGCGCTGAGCGACCTGCGCTTGCAATTGGGCAGTCTTGAGGCCCTCAAGCTTGAAGCACAGCCCTTCCAGTCGTTCGCCTATCTGGCTTCGCCGAGTGAGCCCCTGAGCCGCGAGCAGCCCAAGCGCCCTCTGGTCGTGGTGCTGGCTACCCTGCTCGGTGGCATGCTGGGGGTGGGCATCGTGCTGGTGCGCCATGCGTTTCGCCGACCGGAATCGGCACAAGGATGATTGAAGTGAACAAGGGGGGCTTTGCCCCCCTTCATGTATGGCGTGTCGGAAGAAAACGAGCATGAGCATGACACAACAGGGAGCAGTGACGGTGACGTCGACGACAGGGATATTGGGGGTTGTCAGCCTCCTTTACTGGTTGCTTGGCATGCATTTTTTCATGCACAACCCGGGCGGGGCAGGGCTCTATCTGCCGTTCAATGCCTGGGGGTGGATCTTCGCCAGCCTGGTGATGGCGCTGGGGCTGTGGCATGTGACCCTCAGCCAGCGACTGGTGGTCTCGCCGCTGCTGACGGCCCAGTGGCTGGGGGGCCTCTTGTTGTTGCTGCCCATGGCCTATCCGGGATTCGAGCTCAAGGACTATGCCATTCCCCGGCTGCTGGGGCTGTTTGCCGGCCTGCTGTTTCTGGCAAGCCTCTATCAGTGGCGATTCGGCCGCGAGGCGCGAGACAGGCTGCTCTATCTGCTGTTGGGGGCCGTCGCCATCGAGGCGCTGCTCGGCCTGGTGCAGTATTACCTGCTGGTGCCGGGCAACTGGATTGGGTACGACACCCAGACCAACCGCCCCTATGGCATCTTCCAGCAACCCAACGTGATGGCGAGCTTCATGGCGACCGGCCTGTCACTGGCCATCTGGCTGGAGCTGCGCGGTGATGCCAACCCTTGGCTCAAGGGGCTGCGCTATGGGGTGATCCTGGCCACTTCTCTGCTGCTGGTGGTCCTGCAATCGCGAGTCGGGCAACTGGGCGGCGTGATGGCTCTCTTGCTGCTGTCCGCCCAGCTGGGGCGTGAGCGGCGGCTGGGCCGGATGCTCGCGCTGGTGGCCCTGGGCATTCTGCTCGGGCTGGCCTCGCAATACCTGATGGCCGGAGCCAGACGAGGGCTGGAGATCTACCAGTCCGGCGGCATGCGCTCCATCTACTGGCCCTACGCCGCCAAGCTGATTGCCCAGATGCCCTGGACCGGTTGGGGCTATGGCAGCTTCGAGTCGGTGTTTCTCGATCACTACATGGCCGACAAGGCGCTGAACCCGGCCATGGTGCAGATCGAGTACAACCTGGATCACCCCCACAACGAGTTCCTCTACTGGGCGGTGGAAGGGGGTCTGGCACCCATGCTGGGCATGGTGCTGATGGGCGGGGCCCTGCTGTGGCGTCTGAGCCGGGCGGGCTGGGTCAAGGGCGCCGCCTTGCTTGCGCTGGTGACCCCCATCTTGCTGCACACCCAGACCGAGTACCCCTTTTACCACGCCATCGCCCTGTGGTGGGCGCTGCTGCTGCTCCTGTATGCGATGGATGCGGAGGTGGAGGAGCAAGGCCACGGCAACTGGCGCGACCATCTGTGCCGCCCCTGGTTGCTGCTGCGCTTCATGGCCATCGCCATTCCCCTGATCGTCATCCCCTTCATGCTGACCGCCCTGCACACCGCCTGGGTGGTGACCAAGTATGAGCGGGGCGGTTACAAGCAGCCTGCGCTCCTGCTCGACATCGTCAACCCCATGGCCTGGCTGACCCGGGTGGAGTTCGACGTGAACGCGGTGCGCCTCATGGTCGGTCTGCAGGCCAACAACCAGGCGGAGCTTGAAGCCTACCTCGACTGGGGGCAGGCCTTCGTGCGCCATACCCCGAGGGCCAACATCTACGCCAACATGGTGATCGCCCTCAATGCCCTGGGGCGCACGGCGGAGGCCGACAACCTGCGGGCAAGCGCCCTGATGCTCTATCCGGGTGAGCCTTTGCTCACCGTGTCGGCCGCAAGAAAGGTGGCCGCGGCCCTGGAGCGCAAGCCCTCTTCGTGAGGGCCGTTTCAATCTGTCTACCATCACGGCCGCCTTTGCGGCCGTGATGGTTCTTGTGCCCGCCTCGTTGAAGGGGGAGGGGGCTGGTTGCCAAAGAGGTTCCCGGCCATCCGTTCACCTCGCCCGCGCACCGAGGCCGTTTTGCTGTACAAGGTTGCAGCAAGGGTTTCATCGGCTCGCAAAAATGGGGTTATCTGCTGGACGGCGCAAGCGCCTTGGCTAAGATAACCGTCTTAACGTCTTGTTTGGCAAGGGAGTATGACATGGAGATAGTACTAGGCCCATTAGAGGCCCGCGTGATCGGCTGCCTGATTGAGAAAGAGATCTGCACGCCGGATCAGTACCCTCTCTCGCTCAATGCACTGGTCAATGCCTGCAACCAGAAGAGCAACCGGGAACCCGTGCTGGAGCTCGCCGAGCTGGATATTCGCGCCGTGATCGACGAGCTGATCCGCCGCCGTCTGGTGGTCAATACCGCCGGTTTCAACGCCAGGGTGCCCCGCTATCAGCATCGTTTCTGCAATACCGAGTTCGGCGAGCTGAAGTTCTCGGCCCAGGAGCTCGGCATCATCTGCGAACTCTTGCTGCGTGGCCCGCAGACCCCGGGTGAGTTGCGTTCGCGCACCAACCGGCTGTGCAGCTTTGACGATGTGACCGAGGTGGATGCGGTGCTGGCCACCCTCATCGAGCGGGGGCCCTATGTGGTGAAGCTGCCCCGTGAGCCGGGCAAGCGGGAATCCCGCTACGCGCACCTGTTCAGTGGCGAGGTGGATCTGCAGGCGCTGGCCGACGCGGCGCCCGCTGGCAACCTTGTGTCACCGGCGGCAGACAGACTGGCAGCGCTCGAAGAAGAGGTCGAGCACCTCAAGGGGCAGTTGCAGGGGCTGGAAGCCCGTCTGGCCCGGCTGGAAGGCTGAGCCAACATCTGTTTCCAGAAGGCGCTGCGGCGCCTTTTTTGATGACCGCGCCCCTCCTGCGGCCCGTTGCCCGGTGGCAGGGGCGAGTGCCCTGTCAGCCCTGTCGCTCGCGTACCCATCAAAGGCGCCAGCTTTTTTGCACTATTTCGCGCTTAAGGGTCGAGCCGCCGCCGCTTTCCCGTTAAAATTCCGCCTTTGCACTTGCCCGTGAGTTCTGATGTCAGCCTTCACCCTCTCTTCAGATTGCCATGCCCTGCTGTGCGAGCTGCAATTGCAGCGCGCCGCCAGCACTCGTTACCTGCAAGACACCCTCTATGCCCCGGGCGCACCCGGGCGTGTGCTGCTCGACACCCTTGATCAGTTGCAGCAGTGGGGGCTTGTCCGTCAACGAACGGAGCAGCAGTGGAGTCTGACGGCAGAGGGAACCCTGACCCTGATCCTGGCGGTGCGTGCGGGGGAGTGCCCCATGCCGCAGTGGTCCCGCATCCCCTCGGTCACGGGCCTGGAGCGGGCACAGGAGGTGGTGCGCGAGCTCTGTCTGGGGGAGGCGGGGCAGATCCCGGCCTATTACCAGAGTGCCGAGCTCCTGAGCCTCCTGGATCTCCCCGATGCTCCCCGCCTGCTGGCAGGCTCCAGCCCCGCCTGGCAGGCCCTGCTGCTCGAACACTTCGCCCTGCAGGCCCTGCTTGACGCAGAGCCTGACGAGGGCTGGCCGCTGGCAACGCTGGTCGCCTCCTGCTCCCCGGCGCTCTCTGGCCAGATCCAGGCTCGCGCCCGCGAATGGGAGTGGCTCTGCGGTTCCTTTGGGGGCGAGGTAACCACTCACTGGCCTGCACTGCAACAACTGGCGCAGCAGGGGGATGAGCAACCCCTGGCCGAGCGGCTGCTGGGGGCGCTTGGCCAGTGGCAGGGGCAAGAGGCGTCGCCCTGGCCCCGGATGTTCAGCGCCCTGCTCTGGCTCGGCTGGTTGCAACAGGCAGATCCGGTGCAGGGGAGCGAGCAGCGCAAGAAGTGGCAGCGCAGTCTGGGCCATCACTCCCCCCTGCTGGCCGATCTGCTGGGGCAGTGGGCCGGAGATCGCCACGGCCAGGCGGTAGGCCTGTTCGATACCCTGCAACTGCCGCTGGAGGAGCTCCACTGGGGTTACCTCTGGCTCGATCTCTGCGCCCTGGCGCGCCACGGCGAGCAGAGCCCCCAGGTGACCATCTTGCACAAGTGGGACCTCTCTCACGTGCTGGACGCCGAGCCTCGGCATCGCCTGATGGCCTTCTGCCAGGATCTGCTGCGACTCCTGCTGGGCCGGGAGGCCGCCCATTGGCCCCTGCGCGCGTTGCGCCCTGCTCAAGGGGAGGAAGAGGATGCCACTGAGGAGGAAGGCAAGGCCCCCGCCTCGGCAAGCTGGCTCAACTGGCTGCAGGGGTTGGGACGCTCGAGCGGGGTGCGCAAGCCCCAGGAGCGGCTGGTCTGGCTGCTCCACGCAGAGGGGCCTGAGCTTGAGTGCAAGATCCAGAAGCAGAGCACCAAGGGGGAGTGGACCGCCGGGCGAAGGGTCGATCCGGCCCTGCTTTCCACCCAGTACGCCAGCCTGCTGGACGAAGCTGACTGGGCACTGGTGCGCACCCTGCCGCGCAACATGGGCAAGCTGCCCCGGGATGCCTGGGTGCCCCTGGCAAACCATCCTCGCCTCTTCAATGCCAAGGGGCAGAAGCTGCAACTGGCCGTCAGCGCCCCCCTGCTGCAACTGGTACAGAGCGGGGAGGGCATGAGCGCCAGACTACATCCTGCTCCCGCCGCCCGCGGTGCGCACATCGTCCCCCTGGCTCAGGATTTGTGGCAGCTTATTCTGACACCGCAGGCGCTGCTGGACAGATTACCGGCCCTGGAGGCCATTCCGGCATTGCCGCCGGCCGGGCTCGAGGAGCTGCAACGCACGCTGGATGCCATCCCCGATCTCCCCTGGCACAGCCAGGTGGCGGGGCTCAGAGGCAATGCCGAGCTGGCCCCCTGGCCCGGCGTTCCCTCCGTCCTGCTCGACTGGCAGGAGGGGCAGCTCGTGGTCCAGCTGGTGACCCGGGAGGGGGACCTGCCTCCCTTGCCTCTGGGCAAGGGGGAGGCCATCGTGCGCCAGGGTATCCGGGAGTATCACTACTGGCAGCGGGATCTGGCTGCCGAGAAGGACGATGCCCAGCGCCTTCGCAACCAGTTGCCCATTGGCCTGCCCGGCAACGAGTGGAAGCTGGACGGGGAGCAGGCGCTTACCCTGGTCAACGCCCTGCCGGAGCTGGTGGACGCCGGTGTGGTGGTGCACTGGCACCAGGACAGCGCCCGCCTCAAGAGCCTTGATGAGGCGGCCCTGAGCCTGCGCATCGAGCGGCGTCAGGACTGGTTCCAGGTGGAGGGGGCGCTCTCGCTGGACGAGCACCAGATCCTCGATCTTCGCCTCATCCTGCGCCAGCTGACACCGGGCCAGCGCACGGTGCAGCTCGACGAGAAGACCAGCCTGATGCTGAGCGACAAGCTGGTGGAACGCCTCACCGTGCTCGGCGCCATGCTGGACAACGAGCAGCGCATCAACAACAAGCTGGCCTATCCGCTGGCCCGCCTGCTCTCCGTCATCACCACCGAGGGGGATGCCGCCTGGCAGAATCTCCAGCAGGAGTGGCAGCAGGAGGTGAGCTGTCCCCCCGAGCTGCTGACGGCGCTGCGGGACTATCAGAAGGAGGGAGTACGCTGGATGGCGACCCTGGCCCATCACGGCTTTGGTGCCTGTCTGGCCGATGACATGGGCCTGGGCAAGACCTTGCAGGCCCTCATCGTGCTGCGCATGCGCCAGCACCTGGGCCCGGCGCTGGTGGTGGTGCCCAAGTCAGTGGTCACCAACTGGCAGGAGGAGGTGGCCCGCTTTGCCCCCGAGCTCGAGGTGGTGGTGTTCGACCATCCCGCCGAGCGGGAGACCCTGATCCAGGGGGCCAGGGCCGGACAGATCGTCCTGGTCAACTACGGCATGCTCGGCAGTCTCTCCCAGGCGCTCAAGTCCCGCCGCTGGTCGAGCATGGTGCTGGACGAGGCACAGCAGATCAAGAATGCCGGTACCCAGCGTGCCAAGCTGCTGTTCCAGCTCGACGGGGATTTTCGCCTCGCCCTCTCCGGCACCCCCATCGAGAACCATCTGGGGGAGCTGTGGAGCCTGTTCAGCTTCATCAACCCCGGCCTGCTCGGGAGCCTCGGGGAGTTCAAGCGCCGCTTTGGCAAGGCGGTCAAGGATCCCCAGCACATGGCGATGCTGCGGGCGGTGATCAGCCCCTTCATCCTGCGCCGCCTCAAGCAACAGGTGCTGACGGAGCTGCCGGACAAGACCGAGATCATCCATCACATCAGCCTCTCCCCCGAGGAGCGTCAGCTCTACGAGGCGACCCGGCGCGAGGTGGTGCAGCAGGTGCAAAGTGCCGATGGCCGTGCTCTGATGCATGTGCTGAGCGGCCTGACCCGGCTGCGCCGACTCTGCTGCTCCCCCCAGCTGGTGATGCCGGAGTGGTCCCAGACCAGCAGCAAACTGGACGAGGCGATGGCGCTGCTGGACGAAGCCATCGATGGTGGCCACCGGGTGCTGGTGTTCAGCCAGTTTGTCGATCTGCTGAGCCTGCTGCGCAGCCGTATCGAACAGCGGCAGTGGGACTACTGCTATCTGGATGGGGGCTGCTCGGCCAAGTCCCGTCAGGAGTCCATCCTGCGTTTTCGCCACGAAGCGGTGCCGCTCTTCCTCATCAGCCTCAAGGCGGGGGGCACGGGCCTCAACCTGACCCAGGCCGACACCGTGCTGCACCTCGATCCCTGGTGGAACCCGGCGGTGGAGGATCAGGCGAGCGATCGGGCACACCGCATGGGCCAGACCCAGCCGGTGACCGTCTATCGCCTGGTGTGCGAGCAGACGGTGGAGGAGAAGATAGTGGCGCTGCACGACGAGAAGCGAGCACTGGCCGACGGCCTCCTGAGCGGCCAGTCCGAGGTGAAGGGGCTGGATGTGGAGAGCCTGCGGGCACTGCTGATGAGCTGACGGCGATGGGCTGTCGCCCGATGTGACAAGGGGAGCATCCGTGATGCTCCCCTTGTCGTTTGTGGCGGTGCCGGGCCTGCGCTACCCCTGATAGAGGTAGAGGTGCAGCCGCTCTATGATGGGGTCACCGCCAATCTTGCGATCCCGGCGTGCCTGGCGCAGCTTGGGCGGGTAGTGGCCCAGATGGGTGACGGCCGGCTGGGTATCGGAGCAGAGCAGCAGGGGAAGGCTCGCCTTGATCTGCTGCTTGCGGGGCTCCCGGTCCTGCCAGAGCAGATTGATCATGGGGTGGGTCTTGACCGGCCTGCGGATCCGCAGGGCGGCATCCGCCGGCAGGCGGCGAATGTCGTATACCTCCTGATCCACCATCTTGCTCCACTCTTCGTTGTCAAAGAGCGCCGGTACATACCGGCGGCTTCGCTCCAGCATCTCCAGTACCTGCTCCCGGCTGAGGCGGCTGATGCTCTGCTTGTCGGCCCAGGTGAAGCCCAGCGAATGGAGATCCCCCTGAAGCCAGGTCAGCTTGCGATAGACCTGCAGGGTGATGACGCCGGGCAGGGCACCGTGCACCAGCTCGAACTTCTCGTCCCGCCCGCCCGCCGCCTGCACCATGGCCTTGAAGGCGAGCTTGTGCGCGTTGATCTCCTCGATGACAGGGGCCAGCTCCCTGGCGCTGGCGGCAGGAAAGCGCAGCCAGCCGGGCAGACGGTGGGTCGCCTTGGTGGAGCAGCCGGGGCGGGCGCTGTGGTCCTGAAAGGCGGCGAGGGTGGCGGCCAGGGCCGCCTCGCCCGAGAGATAGCCCACCTCGATGGCCTCGATGGGCTCATGCTCTTCCCCCTGGGCCACGGCCGGGAGGGGATAGACATGAGCCTCCAGCAGGTCGAGCTGGCCCAGTTGCCGGGCAAGGCGTGCCAGCGACGCCTCCAGCAGGGCCATCTGTTGACGCAGGGCGGCGGTGGGGGTAAAGGTGTCCATCGGCAGATCCTGTGTGTGTGCCGCTCCCTTGTTCAGCATGATATTGGGACAACGTGGGGAGGCAGCATGATAAACCACTGTATAAATAACCATACCAGTATGATAGCAGGGTGCCAAGTGTCCGGTGCCACCCTGACGATGGGGGTGACATGGGGGCATCCGGTTCAGGTTGCCTGTTCGTATCTTTTTGTTAAATAACGATCTTGTTGCGATCTATTTGTTAACAAACCCTGGTGGCCGAGAGTTTGCACCCTGCTGACTCGGCGTCGTGCCGTGCATAGCTAGCGTGGGAAAGTGCATAGTTAGAAGTGGGTGGCGCAGGAGAAAATGCTGTCAGGCTGCCGGGGGGAAATTTTCAGCATTATTTCATTTTAAAATCATATGGTTATGGTTATTGCCCTGGCGATATCAACCATTACTTTTACTAATGTCATGTATCAAAATTCGTCAATTGAGGCACCTCCCCGCCCTGACTAAGCTTTGCGCATCAAATCCGAGCCTTGCGCAGAACGAGAGAGAGGAGCCATATCATGGCCAACATGACTTATACCGAAGCCGGTTACCAGCATTCCAGCGAATCGAATCTGGTTGCTCGCGTCAAGATGACCGTCCTGACCTGGCTGGAACGCAGCCGCAGCCGTCGCCAGCTCTCCGAGCTGCCCGCCTACCTGCTCAAGGACATCGGTCTGAACGAAGCCGACCGCTATCAAGAGACCACCAAGCCGTTCTGGCGTGGTTGATCAGCCGGGCATGGATGCCTTGTTTTTCTGCTGATCCCAGGGGCATGCTGCCCACCCGTCTGCCGAAGGCATGCTGTCTTCATCTGCCGATACCCGTTCACCGCTTTACCTCTCCCGTGTTTCCCCCCGCTTGATCCTGTTGCATGAGTTGTCACTCATTATCGCCATTTTTGTATCCTTACTGTTTGAATTTGTTTAAAAACTGATTTTAAGCCCGGTTGCCTTGCGTATAATCCGGCCATGGCATTCCAGACTAAAGGGTGAGACGGATGATTCCCCAGCATGACTTTTTGGCCCTGACGCGCCGCCATGAGTGGCAGCTCGAGCCTTTCGCCTTCAATCTGACCGACGGTACCCGGGTGAGCGTGTGGGATACCGGTGTGATCTGCCTGGAACCCGCTTCCGAGGCGGGGCAACCCGGGCATAAGGACATCGTCCTTTCCTGTGGCATCCACGGCAACGAGACCGCCCCCATCGAGATCTGCAACCAGTTGCTGACCCGGTTGCTCGCAGAGGAGCTCAAGGTTCGTCACCGAGTGCTCTTCCTCTTTGGCAACCCCGCCGCCATGAACCAGGGGGTGAGGGAGGTGGAAGAGAACATGAACCGCCTCTTCTCGGGCGCCCACAGCAAGGGGGAGGGGCTGTGCAACCGGGAGCGCATCCGCGCCATGCGTCTGGAGCAGTATGTGAGCCGCTTCTTTGCCGACTCGGCCAGGCCCCGTTACCACTACGATCTCCATACCGCCATTCGCGGCTCGCGCCACGAGAAGTTTGCCGTCTATCCCTTCCCCCACGAACGCCCCCACTGCAAGGAGCAGGTACGTTTCCTCGGTGCCTGCGGCGTGCGCACCATACTGCTCTCGAGCGGCCCGACCACCACCTTCAGCTATTACAGCTCGCACCAGCACGGCGCCCATGCCTTTACGGTGGAGCTGGGCAAGGTGCGGCCCTTCGGTGAAAACGACATGACCCGCTTCATCGAGGTGCGCCAGACATTGCAGGAGCTGGTGACCCGGGATGAGGTGGCCCTCGAGCCCTGGCGAGCCGATGACTTCACCCTTTTTGCCATAGATCGGGTGATCAACAAGCAGTCGGAGCAGTTCCGCTTCCTGTTTGCCAGCGATGTGGACAATTTCACCGAATTTCCCCAGGGTTTTGTGCTGGCAGAAGATGGGGATCGGCAATACAGGGTAGAGAAACCGCGGGAGGCGGTGGTCTTCCCCAACGCCAACGTGGCCATCGGACAGCGCACCATGCTGCTGGTGGTACCCACCCGTTTGTGGGAGTGAATTGACGCCTTTTTGTCATGCTGATCCTGCGCCACGGGCGGTGTCAAGCAGCATGGCGGTGATGGGCGTGATCCCGAACTCGATATGACAGGGAGCCTGAACAGGCTCCCTTCTTTGTTTCTGCTCGCCGAAAATTCCGATTACCTTCGAAAATAAAAGAAGTTTCTACTGGTCTTACCTGGATGAATCTCGTTGCCCTTTGATTAACATGTTGTTTACATTTTAAATGTCACCTCATAGTGGTGACGCTGACAACGGCAAGGAGCCAGTTATGACCCATGTCGACATCCCCTTCCTTCGTTACCTCGATGAGGAGGGGCGCCCGGTCGCGACACTGCCGACCTGGCTGGACAAGGCGATGCTGCACACCTTCTACCGCAACATGGTGATGGTGCGCAGTTACGACAAGAAAGCGATAGCACTGCAGCGAACCGGCAAACTCGGCACCTTTCCCTCCCATCTCGGGGCGGAAGCGGTGGGGATCGGGGTCGGGCTCGCCATGCAGCCAGAGGATGTCTATGTGCCCTACTACCGGGACATGCCCACTCTCTACGTGAGGGGCGTGCCCATGGAGCAGAACCTGCAGTATTGGGGCGGCGATGAACGGGGCAGTGTCTTCTACAAGGCCGATGGCGAGTTGTCGGAAGACTTGCCCATCTGCGTTCCCATCGCCACCCAGATCACCCATGCTGCCGGCATCGCGGCCGCCTTCAAGCTGCGCAACCAGCCCAGGGTCGCCGTGGTGACCATCGGCGATGGCGGCACCTCCAAGGGAGACTTCCTCGAGGGGCTCAACTGTGCCGGTGTTTGGCATCTCCCCATGGTGATGATCATCAACAACAACCAGTGGGCCATCTCGGTGCCGCGCAAGTTGCAGTCGAGCGCGCCCACCCTGGCCCAGAAGGGCATAGGAGCCGGGGTGCGCAGCCTTCAGGTGGACGGCAATGACGTGGTGGCGGTCTATGAGGCGACCCGCGCCGCCGTCGAGCGGGCTCGCAGCGGCAAGGGGCCGACGCTCATCGAAGCCGTCAGCTACCGGCTCGGGGATCACACCACCGCCGATGATGCGACTCGCTATCGTGACGGCGACGAGGTGGAAGCGGCTTGGGCCAGGGAGCCGGTCAAGCGGCTGCGCCAGTTCATGTTTGAACGGGGGTGGTGGGACGAGCAGCAAGAACAGGCGCTGCTGGCAGAGGCGGGCCGGGAAGTGGAGCGCGCCGTTGCCGCCTACGAGGCCATCACGCCCCAGGCGCCGGAGACCCTGCTCGATTACCAGTTTGCCGAGCTGCCGAAGGCCTATCTTGCCCAGCGCCAGCGCATCATCGCCAAGGGCATGCAGCAGAGCGGGGAGGGACTATGAGCGATATCACGCTGCTCGAAGCGATCAATCTGGCATTGCACCACGAGATGGCACGCGATCCTGATGTGGTGGTACTGGGGGAGGATGTGGGGGTCAACGGCGGTGTGTTTCGTGCCACTGTGGGGCTTCGCGATAAATTCGGGTTCAAGCGGGTCATCGATACGCCGCTGGCCGAAGGACTCATCGCCGGGGTGGCGGTGGGCATGGCGACCCAGGGGCTCAAACCCGTGGCCGAATTCCAGTTCCAGGGCTTCATCTTCCCGGGCATGGAGCAGATCATCTGCCAGGCGGCGCGGATGCGAAACCGGACCCGTGGCCGCGTCACCTGTCCCATCGTTTACCGCTCCCCCTACGGTGCCGGCATCCATTCGCCCGAGCACCACAGCGAGAGCGTCGAGGCCCTGTTTGCCCATATCCCCGGGCTGCGGGTCGTTATCCCTTCGAGCCCGAAGCGGGCTTACGGCCTGCTGCTGTCGGCCATTCGGGATCCGGATCCCGTGATGTTCTTCGAGCCGGATCGCATCTATCGCTCCATGAAGTCGGATGTGGTGGATGACGGCGTCGGCCTGCCGCTGGATGTCTGCTTCACCCTGCGTCCCGGCCGGGACATCACTGTGGTGGCCTGGGGAGCCTGCATCCAGGAAGTCATGCGTGCGGCGAACCTGCTGGCGGAGCAGGACATCCAGTGCGAGGTGCTGGATCTTGCCACCATCAAACCCCTGGACATGGAGAGCATCCTGACCTCGGTACGCAAGACCGGGAGGCTGCTGGTGGTACACGAAGCCTGTGGCAGTTTCGGGGTGGGTGCCGAAATCGTGTCCCAGGTGACCGAAGAGGCGATGACTGCCCTCAAGGCGCCGCCAAGACGCCTCACCGGCGTGGATGCCGCCGTCCCCTACTATCGCAACGAGGAGTATTACCTCATCACCGAGCAGGAGATCGCGCAGGCGGCTCGGCAACTGATGGAGAACCAGTGGCTATGACGCGCGACAGGTACGGATGCGCAAGTGCCTGGGCCACAGGGCTCCATGGTGTCTGTCAATGTTTGGTGATGTCCCAGCAGAGGGAGAGCAGGTCATGAAATTTTTCAAATTGCCGGATCTGGGCGAAGGACTGGCCGAGGCCGAGATCGTCGAGTGGAAGGTGAGCGCCGGTGATACGGTGCAGGTAGATCAGGTACTGCTGTCGGTGGAGACAGCCAAGGCGCTGGTGGATGTGCCCTCACCGGTGGCCGGGGTCATCGCCAGATTGTGCGGGCAGGAGGGGGACATCCTCCACATCGGGGCACCGCTGGTGGAGTTTGAAGGGGGCGAGGATGACGGCACCGTCGTTGGCAAGGTCAGCGCTCATCAGCAGCATATCGAGGATCATTTCGTGGTGGGGGCCATGGCGCCCGGCGGCACGCTGGTGCAAGCCATGCCAGCGGTACGTCTGCTGGCGCAAAAACTGGGGCTGGACATCGACAAGGTCAAGGGAACCGGCAGCGCTGGCATGGTGACCGAGCAGGATGTGCAACAGGCGTTCGAGGCCCAGCAGGAGAGCGGCAACGAATTCCTGAAAGGCTCGCGCCGGGCCATGGCCAAGGCGATGGAGCTCTCGCACCGGACTGTGGTGCCGGTGAGCATCACCGACGAAGTGGACTTGCGCCACTGGCGCCCGGATGAAGATGTGACGGTGCGCCTCATCAAGGCGATCGGCGTGGCGTGTCGGGCCGAACCCTCCATGAATGCGTGGTTTGACGGAGAGATCCTGTCGCGGCGTCTATTCAGGGAGGTCAATGTGGCCATCGCGGTCGACTCCAAGCATGGGCTCTATGTGCCCGTGATGGAGAACGTGGCAGAGCGGGACCCGGCTGACATACGGCAGGGGCTGGATCGGATGATCGCCGATGTGAAGGCCCGTGCCGTGCCGCGGGAAATGCTGCAGGGGGCAACCATCACCCTCACCAACTTTGGCGCCATCGCAGGCCGTTACGCCAGCCCCATCGTCACACCACCCCAGGTGGCCATCATAGGAGCGGGCAAGTTGTTCGAGAAGGTGGTGTTCATCCACGGCGAGGCGCGCCCGGTGCGTGCACTTCCCCTGTCGATGACGTTTGACCACAGAGCCTGCACCGGTGGAGAGGCGGCTCGCTTCCTCAAAGCCCTGGTTCAGGCACTGGAGTCGGCACAGGTCTAAACCGCCGTACCCCGCCGCTGGCGGGGTACAAATTTGTTTGCGTAATCGACAAAGGCACGTATAATCTCAACCAGCTTGAAAGGGCGATAGTTATGTCAATGAATATGATGTTTTACATCTTTTCCTGTTGTTCATAAGTAATCCCGTTTTTTGAGCTTTACCCGCTGAAAAGCATAAGTAATTATTTTGAATACAGGTTTAAAGATATGTCTAACATGATCACCGGTACCGTTAAGTTTTTCAACGAAACCAAAGGTTTTGGCTTCATCCAGCAAGAAAACGGCCCGGACGTTTTCGTTCACTTCAGCGCCATCCAAGGTAACGGCTTCCGTACCCTGGCTGAAGGTCAGCGCGTACAGTTCTCTGTGACCCAAGGTCAAAAAGGCCCGCAGGCTGAGAACGTAACTGCTCTGTAATTCTTGCAGAATTTAAGAAAGCCGTGGTACCTCTGGTGCCACGGCTTTTTGTTTTCATGGCTTCATCAATACGCGTCATGACCCTGCTCTCCTCCCTCTTGCTGACCGTGGCGTTGACCGGTCAGGCCAGCACGCCCACGCCGGATCCTGCGGTGAATGATGCCGTGTCCGTGTGTCAACAGTTTGTACATGTTCGCCTGGGAAACGCGGTGAAACCCGATGAGATCAGGGTACAGCCGGTGCCAAAACGGGGGGGAGAGTGGCTGGTCGATGGCAAGATAAAAGGACCCGAAGGTCCTTTGCTGTTTGCTTGTCTGCTGCGACAAGGAGAGCGCTGGGAGTTGCTCAACTTCTCGCTCTGGGCACCACAACCGCTCAATTCGGCTTGAGTGCGACCAGCAGGTGTTGGAGATGCTCCAGCATGGTCATGCCGAAAGGGGTCAGATAGCCGCCATCTGCTGCGGTGATCAGGCCCTGGCTGTGCAGGCGCGCTGCCGCCTGGCAAAGCGCTTCCGACATGTCGCTGCGCAGCTTGATCCCCAGGCTCATGTTGGCCGGATCAAAACACGCCAGTATTTTCAGCTCATTCACAAAATCGTCAGAAACCTGGTTGATCCCACTCATGGATGCACTCCTTACGCTAAAGATGTATGCAACCTAGCATCCCCGGTGCCTCTTTAGTGGGCGCTGGCTCAAACAATTGGCCTTTATCGGGGCCGCTCTGGTTCAAACGCTGCTTTTTTGGACGCTATCTATCACCGGCCCGGCTGGACGCAAACGCCCCCAGCAAGGCAAACATGCTAGAATGGCACCCTCGTTCACCCTCATGACCAGGCGTGATGCCAGGTCATCTTGTTCAAGGCGCGTCTCATGATCACTGTTACTCTGGTCTCTCTGCTGCACTCTCTGGGTCCCCGTTTTCCTGTTTATGCTCCCTCCTTGCTGCTCCCTCTCCTGGCGCAACATCAAGGAGATCTCTGGCTGCCGGCCATTCGTGGGGAAGACGTGACAACCCTGCGTCAGCATGGCAAGGATGCCCAGAGTCTGGCTACCTTGTCGGCAGGCTGGTGTGAATTCGCGGCCCAGAGCAAAGAGACGCCGGAGCTCGATGCGCTGGCAAGTTACGATGAGGAGATGCTGGACAACCTGCAGATGTACTGGCGCCACCCGAGCAAGATAAACAGCCCGATCACCGATAACCTGTTCGAGCTGCGCCGTGAGGTGGTGGACGAGGCCCATGGCGGCAAGCTGGTTGCTGCCTGGAGTGCCGCCCAGCAAGCACGGCTTGAGCAGATCATGGTGGGGGTCGCTGCGGGGCGGGATCAGCTCTGCTTTGTGGAGGTGGAGTCCGCCTATTGGCTGAGGGAGCGACTGGGTGAGACCGCGGGACTCCGGCTGTTGACCCCCGAGCTGGGGTGAGGCGATGGAAAGACGGATGACCCATTACTCCTGCTGGACAAGGGGTCGGCAAGATGTGAACATGTCGCCCTTTATTGAACGAGAGACTTGACCGATGAGCTATGAACTTAGCGACACCGAGCGCAATGCCGCGCTGCAACTGAACGCCGATTACCGCTTTGATCACTTCATCAGCAAGCTGGTCGAGCACGAAGAGCTGTTTGTCCTGACCGACGAACACGGCGTCATGATGCTGACGACCGAAGAGGAAGACTGCATCCCGGTATGGCCGCATCCCGACTACGCCAAGGCCTGGGCCGAAGGGGAGTGGGCCGAGTGCAAGCCGCAATCCATCACCCTCAAGGTGTGGCTGGATCGCTGGGTGGACGGCATGGAGCAGGATGATCTCTGCGTGGCCGTGTTCCCGACGCCGGATCAGGAAGGCATTGTGCTGGACCCGGCCGACGTCGCCGACGCCATTGCGCAAAAGCAGGCCAAACGCGGCTGAGCGCCCTCTGCCTGGTGCCATCCCGGTTGTAACAAAGACCCCGCCAATGTGCAGGGTCTTTTGTTTTGGGGCTGACGGTGCCAGCTGCCCTATTTTTGCTGGTAGGTGGTATCCGTGATGGTCACTGGCGGGAAGGTCTGCCCCCCTTTGATGGCGGCCCGGGTCTGCGCCTTTGCCGCTTCGTCAATCCAGAGCAGGCCGCCGAAGCTGTAACCCGAGTTGGAGCCGTCGAGGGGCCAGTAGAGCAAGTCGCTCTGGGGGGTTGCCGGCACCTTGGGCAGGCGTATCCAGCGCCAGGCGCCGGCCCGGGTATAGGGCACCTGATAGGCGGGGACGAAGCTGGCGAGCTCATAGAGTCGCTGCTGGATCTGGCGGGAGAGGTCGGCCTTCTTGCCGAAATCGAACGCCTTGTCGTATTGCTCCACCAGGGCAGAGATCCTGTCGTCATCGATGTTCATGATGTTGTTGGTCTGGGGCTTGTTGGCATTGACCTTATGGAAGTGTTCCCAATAGGCGGGATAGCGACCACCGCTCCAGGCCATCCAGGCACTCTGGTGTTTTTTCTCCAGCATGGATTTGAAGCCGGAAGACGCATCCATCAGATTGAGCTCGAGGTTGAGCCCCGCCTTTTTCGCCTCTTCCCGCAGCAGGGTGAGGCGTTGTGCATGTTCCGCCGTGGTGTAGGTGATGCTGAGGGAGAGGGGCTGGCCCTTATCGTTTCGCAAGATGCCATCCGGCCCGGTCTTGGTAAAGCCCGCCTTGGCAAAGAATTCGCGAGCAAGTGCGGGATCGAAGGGGCGCGCCTTGAGGTCGGTATTGGTGAAATCTCCCTGGCCCGAGCCATAGGTGTTGAGACGCTGGTAGTCCCCCCGCAGCAGGGTCGCGATCATCTTGTCCAGGGCGAGGGCGTGCTGGATGCCGAGTCTGACGTCGAGATTGCTCAGCAAGGGATCGGCGGTGTTGAGATAGAGCCCCATGGGGGGCTGAGGCGTCTGGTTGTAGAACCAGAGTCGCTCGATATAGCCCTTCTCGAATTCGGCGGTCTTGCTCTTGTCATGCCACCAGTTGGGCATCACGAGTGGGAAGGTGTCGAGCTCACCGCGCAGGAAGTGCTGCCAGGCGATGTTCTGATCCCTGAGCACCTTGATCTCGATACGATCCGGATTGAAGCGGTGCTGGAAGTAGCGCTCGTCGTTCCCCCACCAATCCTTGACCCGGTCGAAGGTAACCGACTTGCCCTTCTTGAGCTCGCCAATCTGGTAGGGGCCTGTGACCGGCAGCACCTTCCAGTTGTACTCCTTGACCCAGTTGGCGGTCAGCTTGATGGCGTGGCTGGGCTCCGGGGTGAAGGGGAGAGCTTCGAGCAGATCTTCCCGGCTCTTCTCGGTGCCGCTGGTGATGGCGAGGGTGTGATCGTCAAACTTGGTCACTTCGCTTATCTGGGTACTGTAGTAGTTGTTGTACCAGGGGTCGTTGATCTCCTTGCTGCGCATCATCTTGAGGGTGAAGACCCAGTCATCCGCAGTGACGGGCTGGCCGTCCGACCAGCGGGCCTTGGGGTTGATGCGAAAATAGAGCGTCTTGTTATCCGCGCCGAAAGCCCACTGGTTGGCCAGCATGGGGATGGGATTGCGCGTCATGGGATGGGTGCTCAGGAGCGGCAGGTTGGTCTCGCGCACGTAGGCCGCAAAGCCGCCGTTGGAATCCGGCCCGTATTTGCGCAAGGTGAGCGGAAAGCTCGACATGAAATCCCGGAAGGTGCCGCCTCGCTTGGCCTCGGGGTCTGCATAGACGGGGTCGGTGTCGTTGCTCTCCCATTTGAGATCTGCCGGCAGGGTGGCACTCCAGCCGAACGGGCTCCAGCAGAAGGGGAGCAGCATGGCCGTGACCCGCATGATGCCTGGTAAAGAGGGGATGATCGAAAATGACGGATGACGCATGTCCTTGCTCTCCTGATGATGGCATCCTGCCGAAATAATGGGGTGGGCCCAAGAGGGCCTGACCCATGATGGGAAGTTTCCCGGGCGAGGTCAATCCTCGGTTTGGGTCTTCAAGAAGCGCATCTTGCCCCCCAGCAGATGCACCACGAAGCCGAGCAGCACCAGACCCGAGCCCAGCCATTGCAGGGGAGTGGGGTGTTCATCAAGCAGCAGGGCGGCGGCCACCATACCGACACAGGGAACCAGCAGGGAGAGGGGGGCAACCTGGGCCACCGGATAGCGCATCAGCAGCCTCCCCCACAGGCCATAACCGAGCCAGGTGGCGATAAACGAGAGATAGAGCACGCACAAGACGCCCTGCCAACGGATGTTGAGCAGGCTGCTTGCGATGAGTTCGGGCCCCTCGAACAGCCTGGAGAGCGCGAAGAAGGGCAGGATGGGCACCAGCCCGCCCCAGGCGACCAGGCTCGGCAGAGAGGTGCGATAGCGCAGACCTATCTGGCGATTGATGACGTTGCCAAGGCCCCAGCAGGCGGCTGCGCACAGCGTCAGCACAAACCCGATGAGGGTGAGGTTGCCCTCGCCATGGGTGGCAATGAGATAAAGACCTGCTCCCGCCAGCGGCAGTGCCACCCAGTGGTGGGGCTGCCAGCGCTCTCCGAGCCAGATCATGGCGAACAGCAGGGTGAAGACCACCTGAGATTGCAGCACCAGGGAGGCCATGCCGGCGGGCATGCCGAATTTCATGGCGCAGAACAGGAAGGCAAACTGGCCCAGGCTGATCGCACCGCCATAGGCCAGCAGCCAGCGCCAGGGCATGGCAGGCCTGGGGACCAGCAGAATGGCGGGGAAGACGACTCCGACGAAACGCAGTGCTCCCAGCAGCAGTGGGGGGATGCCTTCCAGCCCCCACTTGATGACAACGAAGTTGAGTCCCCAGCAGAGAATGACCAGGGCGGCCAGACACTTGTCCTTGGTTTGCATGCAGCATCCTTGTTTGAGCGGCGCCGGCACGGCAGGGCGCCGAAGGGGTCGAGCATACCTGCTACAGGGTGGGCACCGTCAAGGGCTCAGGTGTCTGCCGGGCGAGTGCGCGCGGGCTAAGCTAAAAGTGAGAGCCCGGATTGACGGGCTGGCGTCGATGGCTGACCGGAGGTATTCCATGAGCGACCATACCCTGCTGCCCCATGGTGAAGACTTGCGCCGCGCGGTGCGCTGGCTCAGCGAACACCATCAACACGACATCCGGGCCATCGAAGAGGCCTGCCTGCGCTTCGATCTCTCCCCGCTGGATGAGGAGTTCCTGATTCGCCATTGCCGCGAGCAGCCGCCAGCAAGCCGGACAGGTTAGACGAAGTTGGCCAGGTTGATGCCAAACTCCTTGGGGTCCACCGTGCTCTCTATGGTCTCCTGAACCCCGTTTTTGGCGAGATCCAGCCACTGCACCTCGAGATAATGACGATGGCCTGCGTGATAGATCACCTTGACCACGGGCTTGAGCGGTTGCTGTTCGTTGCGCTGCATCACGATGGCCAGGCGCTGGTTGGAGAGCTGCACCAAGGTACCCACCGGATAGACCCCCATGCACTTGATGAACCTGGTTACCAGGTCGGCATCAAAATGCAGATCAACCCCCTTGAGCAGAATGCGAAACGCCTGGGTTGGCTGCATGCCCTGTTTGTAGACCCTGTCTGCCGTCACCGCATCGTAGACATCGACGATGCCGCTCATACGGGTGTAGAGAGAGAGCTGATCCCCCTTGAGGCGCCGCGGGTAGCCGGTGCCATCGATCCGCTCGTGATGGTTGGCGGCCACCTCCAGCATGATGGGGGTGATGCCGGCGGTGGCGGCCAGGATGTCGTGGCTGTGGACCACGTGCTCGCGCATCACCTCCAGCTCCTCATCGGTGAGCTTGCCCGGTTTGTTGAGCACCTCGTCCGGGGTCATGATCTTGCCCACGTCGTGGAGCAGGCCACCCAGGGTCAGCTCCTTGAGCACGCTGCGATCCAGCCCCAGGTAGCGGCCGAAGTTCGCCAGGAGGATGGCGACATTCATGGAGTGCTCCATCAGGTAGGCATCCTTGGCACGGATCCGCGCCAGACAGAGCATGGCATCGCCGTGGGTGAACATGGTATCGACCATCTCTTCGGCCACGGCGGCAAGGGGCGTGATGTCGATGGGCTCACCGGCCTTGAGATGGCGAATGAACTTGCCCTGGAGTTCGCGCGCCTCCTGATAGAGCCGACGGATCTTGAGCTCGCGCCCTTCACCACTGCCGATCTGACGAGAGGAGCCCGCCCCGTTTGTCACCACATCCGCCGGGCTTGCCGTGCCCCCTCCCGGCAGCTTGCTGCGGGCAAGATCCACCCGCACCGTCAGCACGCCGCGCCGGATCAGCGCCTCCACCTGTTGAGGGTTGGTCACCATGCCCGTCTGGGCAATTTCCATGGCGCCGGTCTGGCTGGCAATGGCAATGACATACATGCCAGGTTTCAACTGGCTGACGGGGATGACGGGGTGAGACTTCGTCGGCTTCATGGGTACATCCTGGGCTTATTATTATGTGTGATGTCGGTCTGCTGACGGCAGTCTATCACTGGCACATCATGGCGTCAGGCGCCATCTTGAGTCCCTGTCGCTTAGTACTGGTGTTGTCGGGTCTGACCGATATAATGTCGCCCCCAATCATGATGGATTCCGAGGTTTTTGCATGCGGCTCGACAAATTTCTTTGCGATTGCTCCGATTTGACCCGTTCCCAGGCGGGCAAGCTGATCCGTCAGGGGGAAGTGCTGGTAGACGGCGTGCTGGTCAAGCAGCCCGCCTTTCACATCAATGAGCAACACCAGATCGAGTTTGACGGTGTGACCTTGACCCTGAACCTGCAGAATCGCTACTTCATGCTGCACAAGCCGGAAGGATATGTCTGCTCCAACGAGGACCCGGATCACGCCACCGTGTTCCACCTGCTCGACGAGCCGGCCATGGGCAAACTGCATGTGGTGGGGCGCCTCGATCTCGATACCACCGGGCTGGTGCTGATCACCGATGACGGCCAGTGGTCCCATCGCATCACGTCGCCCCGGCACGAGTGTGCGAAGACCTACCACGTCTGGCTGGCTGATCCCGTGAGTGAAGAGGCTATTTCGCTCTTTGCCGACGGTATCTACCTGCGCAACGAGAACGACAAGACCCGCCCTGCGGAGCTGGAAATCCTGGACGAGCGGGAAGCACGCCTGACCATCCACGAGGGCAAGTATCACCAGGTGAAGCGGATGTTCGCCGCCATCGGCAACAAGGTGGTCGGGCTGCATCGGGAACGCATTGGCGATCTGGCTCTGGACGATGAGCTGGCACCGGGGGAATACCGGGAGCTGACCGAAGAGGAAGTGGCTCTGTTCTAGGGGCGCGATCGCCTCTCTCCCTGTCCGGCGCGGGGGAGCATCGGCGGCTCAGTGCCGCCGATGGGCGTGTTGGTCCTTCCAGCAGGATAGACGGGGCTCAGTTCCCCATTCCCAGCACCAGGGCCGTGCCCAGGGTGGCGAGCAGGGCTCCGGCCCAGGCGGGGAGCGAGGGACGCATCCCCGAGTGCCACCACAGCAAGGGCAGCAGAATGACCGGTGTGGTGGAAGACAAGATGGCCACCATGCCCACATCTCCCTGACGCAGGGCCACCAGGATCAGGGTCATTCCCAGCGTCATTGCCAGAAATCCGTTGATGCCTATCATGCCGAGCACTTGCCGGTTGATGGGGTTGTGCGGCATGGCGAGCGGCAGGCGCAGCGCCCGCAAGACGCAGTGTGCCAAGAGGGCGCTGCCCATGCGCACGCCGGAAGCGCTCACCGCGTCCACGGTGCCGCTCATCATCACCGGCTTGGCGATGATGGCTCCCAGGCTCTGGCACAGGGCTGCGGTGAGGCCAAGGGCTATGCCTACCACGAGGCGGCCACGCACCTGCTCCCATTCGTTCTGCGGGTTGTCGCCACGACGACCAAACAGGATGGCGAGCATGACCCCGGCCAGGACCAGCAAGGCGCCTGGCAGGCGCCAACCATCGAGCTGCTCGCCAAAGAGCCAGAGCCCGAGCAGGGCGGAGAAGAGGGCGTGGCAGGAGAAGAGCAGACCGCTGCGCCTGGGGCCGAGCCGGTTCATGCAGGCAAAGAGGGCGGTGTCGCCGACGAAGATGCCGATGAGGCCGGAGAGGGCCAGCAGGGGAAGGGCGCTCTCGGTGAGGGTCTGCCAGCCTCCCGTCACCAGACTTGCGCTGGCCAGCATCAGGCTGACCAGGAACATCCGCCAGCGGCTGTAGGCAAAGGCCCCCAGATGGCGAGCCGGTTTGACGGAGATGAGGGCGGCGATCGCCCATAAACTGGCGGCAGCCAGCGCCAGCCATTCGTAACCCATAAAGACCCCTGAAACGGTAGACGACAACCGGACTTGCAGGCGACACATCGCCCCGGGGCGATTGCCAAGGGGGCAGGGGAGTGCGCCTTCTGGCGATTGCGCCCACCCGTGGCGGCCGTGTCGTCATAAACCTTGAAAAAAATAGCCCGAAAGACTCCCTCTATCGGGCAGGCCCGATACAATACGGGTCGTCTTCGGGGATAACAAGCGCGGCATGATGCATTCGGTTCCAGGCGCGCCGCCGGCCTTCCCCCCATTGCAGTCAAAAGAATTGAACGAGGTTGATGTCATGTTTTACCGTTTCGCCGCCAGGCCAGCCCGCCGCTGGCTCTCTCCCTTGCTGTTCGGGTTGATGGCGGTGCCGCCGCTTCAGGCCACTACCGTGGTGCAGCAGCCCGTGCTGTCGGACAGGCAGACCCTGGTCAAGGGCAATGGCGCCGAACCCGAGTCCCTCGATCCGGCCCTGATCCGCTCCGGTTTCCCGGGGGAGGTGGTGCTGGTGGACCTGTTCGAGGGGCTGGTGAGCGAGGATGGTCAGGGCAAGATAGTGCCCGCCCAGGCCCAGCGCTGGGAGACCAGCGAGGATGGGCTGGTGTGGCGCTTCTTCCTGCGTCCCCAGCTCAAATGGTCCAACGGCGAGCCCCTCACCGCCAGGGATTTCGTCTACGCCTGGCGGCGGCTGCTGAACCCGGCGCAGGCTTCCCCCTCCGCCGGCCTGCTGCTGGCGACCGGCATCAACAATGCCCAGTCCATCTATGCCGGGGCGCTCGACCTCGATGCCCTGGGGGTGGAGGCAGAAAGCGACCAGATCCTGAAAGTGACCCTGGAGCGCCCCGTTCCCTATTTCCTGCAACTGGTCAGCCAGCGCCCCTTCGTGCCGGTCAACGAGCGGGTCATCGCCCAGTTTGGCAAGCAGTGGACCCAGCCAGGCAAGATGGTGAGCAATGGCCCCTACAAGCTGGCGAGCTGGGTGGTGAACGAGCGCATAGAAGCCGAACGCAACCCCCAGTACTGGGATGACGCCCATACCCGGATCCAGCGGGTGACCTACCTGCCGCTCGCTTCCCAGCATGGGGAGCGGCTGCGTTACGAAGCGGGGGAGATCCAGCTCACCAACAAGGTGGCGCTGGAGTACTACCAGAAGACCATGCAGGAGGCACCGGAGCGGATCTGGGGTCTGCCGCTGCTTGGCACCTATCTTTACACCTTCAATCTCAATCGCCCCGAGTTGCAGGATGTGCGGGTGCGTCAGGCGCTCTCCATGGCCATCGATCGCCACCTGCTGACCGAGAAGGTGAGCGGCCAGGGAGAGCGCTCTGCCTGGTCACTGCTGCCCGCCATGCCGGGTTATGACGAGCTGGATATCCCCCTCTCCCGGGAAGACCAGCCGACCCGGTTGGCCCTGGCCGCCGCGCTGTTGACCCAGGCGGGCTACAACAGCGCACATCCCCTCAGGCTGACGCTGACCTACAACACGTCGGAGAACCACAAGAAGCTGGCCCTGGCGGTGGCGGCCATGTGGAAACCGCTGGGGGTCGAGGTCTCCCTCAACAACATGGAGTGGAATGCCTATCAGGTAGCCAAGGACAGTGGTGATTTCATGCTGGCTCGTTCATTTTTGTTTGGTGATTATGTCGAACCGTCGTCCATGCTTGGCAGTTTCCGCTGCCAGGATCCCCAGAACGAGAGCGGCTACTGCAACCCCGCCTTCGATGGTCTGCTGCAACAGGCCGCCGAGACCCTGGATGCCAACGCCCGGTCCGGGATCTATCATCAGGCCGAGCAACTGCTGATGGAGGAGGTGCCCGTCATCCCCGTCTATCACTACAACCAGATGCGACTGGTGGACCCGGCACTGCGCGGCTTGCCGAGCCGCAACCTCAAGGGCGCCATCGCCACCAAGGATCTCTATTTCAGCCAGCCATGAGGAGTGTGGAATGAAGATTGCCATTATCTCGGATCTGCACGGCAGTCTGACTGCCCTCGAGCAGGTGCTGGCGCAACTCGCTCCCTGGCAGCCTGATCACTATCTGCTGCTCGGGGATCTGCTCAATCACGGGCCGCGCAATCCGGTGCCGGCGGGGTATGATCCTGCCGCGGTGGCAGCAAGGCTCAACGAGCTGGCCCCCCGCATCATGGCGGTGCGTGGCAATTGCGATTCGGAGGTGGACCAGATGCTGCTCCACTTCCCCATCACGGCGCCCTACAACCAGCTGCTGGTGGATGGGCGGCGCTGGTTTGTCAGCCACGGTCATCTCTATGAGCCCGGCAACGTGCCCCTGCCAGCAGGGAGCCTGTTCATCAGCGGTCATACCCATGTGCCTGTGCTGCGCCAGGAGGGAGAAATGATCCTGATGAACCCGGGGTCTATCTGTTTTCCAAGGGGCGAGTGGGTGGCCAGTTATGGGCGCTATGACGAGGGCTGCATGAGCATCCATACCTGCAAGGATGGAGAAACCCTGATGCAGCTGGTGCTCTGATGAGGGGCTGACAAGGAGAGAAAATCAGAAGGGGGAGAGGAGATCAGGCCTTGATCCCGAAAGAGCGGGTGCCCGAGCGGGTATTGCCTTTGGCGTCATAGGTCAGGGAGCTGCTGTCTCTGAGCTTGCTGAGGAAGCTGGCGAGACGGCGATTGGAGACAATGCTGAGTTCGAGCAGACGTCCATTGAGGTTATTCTGCTCCTGACAGGCTTCCAGCTTGGCTTGAAGGGCCTGCAATTGGGTCGGGAAGGCGCCCAGCTGTTGCTGCAGGTTGGGTAGCTCCGCCAGAGTCTTGTCCAGCGTCTCGATGGCTACCAGCAGTTGCTGCTTGCGATCGGCGAGTGCCGGCAAGGCAAGGGCCCGGTGAGCCTTGAGGAGGTCGAACTCCTCTGCCAGCAAGCCTTGCATCTGGGAGAGGTTGTCGTCCTGAGCGCGCAGCAGCGAAGGGAGGTCCATCATCCCAACCGTTTATCCAGATCGGCTTCGAAGCTGAACATCTTTCTGGCCACGGCTTCGCTGTTGACCTTGTACTCCCCACTGGCCACGGCCTTCTTCAGGCTCTCGACGCGGCTCTCGTTACCGGTGGAGGCGGTGTTGAGGGTCTTCTGCATCTGTTGCAATTGCTGCGCCTCACTGGTCAAGGAGACAGAGTCGCTCTTGACGATCGTCGCACGGCTGCTCTCGCTGGAGGTCGCCGACTTGGTGGCTACACCTTGACTGCTGCCGCTGTTTTGCAGGCGGTTGTTAGCCAAGTTGTTGATATTGTTGATAGCCATAAGGTTTACCTTCGTCTGCTTTGCTGTTCGCTTACCTGTATATCGGTGACGGCGGTCAGAACTTTAGAAAAAAATTGCGCAGTGCATTCCTGTGTCAGAATGTCACGACCACGGAGCCCACTGCACTGACCTGGCCTTGCACCGTTCTGCCCGAGCGCGTGTTGACAAGCCGGATCATGTCTCCGAAGCTGCCATCTTGCAAGGCGCGGGCCATGGTTTTGATCTGCATGCTGCTGTTTTCGGCGCTCAGGGTGACCTGGTCCCCCTTGCAGACCACGCATACCTGGGTGAGCCTGATTGGCTGACCCGGTTTGAGCTCACGCTTGCTGCGTACCCCGATGAGGGCGGTCGGGTCGGTAAGGTAGTCGCCACGGATCAGGGTCTGGTCCTGGTATGCCAGGGTCAGCATGGGTTCACTCAGAATGTCTCCCTTGGCAACCGGGACGGCGACGGTGACATAGGGTTTCTGGATGCTGACCCGGACCGGTAGATAGAGATCCCAGGATTTGTCTCCCTCGCACTTGAGGTAGACGGTGGTGTTGCGCCGGATCTCCATCCTGGCGGGGAGGGAAATGGTGAGGGCATCTTCGCAGCGCGTGAGGGGGAGGCGCTCGTCAATGGTACCGGCCTTGACGTCGGCCTGTGCATCGAGGGGAATATCGAGCTGGTCGAGCACGAACGCCTGTGCCTGTTCTTGCAGATAGTCGGTGACCTCGGACGCCATGGCGTGAGACAGACTGCAAAACGGCAGTAAGATAAGGAAAAGTCTACTAATCATTTTTGCTTACCGGTCGATAAGTTATTCACGTATACCACCGTAGTTAACTATGCTTGCTCCAGAATTATTCGATTGTTGAAACAACGATGATCTGATGCAAGCCAATGTGCATGCATAATGACATGCACGATCAGTGCCAAGCATTTTTAGGGAGTGTTTATGGCGAGTATTCTGGACTCGGTCAACCAGCGAACCCAGCTAGTGGGACAAAACAGGCTGGAGCTGCTGTTGTTTCGTCTCAATGGACGTCAAAGATTTGGCATCAACGTATTCAAGGTACGCGAGGTGCTGCAGTGTCCCCCTCTGACCGTCATGCCCAAGCTCAACTCCTGCATTCGCGGCGTGGCACATATCCGCGGCCAGACCATCTCGGTGATCGATCTCAGCATGGCGATGGGCAAACGCCCCATCCAGGACCTCTCCAAGTGCTTCATCATCATCTCCGAGTACAACCGCTCCATTCAGGGGTTCCTGGTCCACTCGGTCGAGCGCATCATCAACATGAACTGGGAGTCCATCCTGCCGCCACCCAAAGGGGCAGGTCGCATCAACTACATGACGGCGGTGACCGAGGTAGATGGTGAGCTGGTGGAGATCCTGGACGTGGAGCGCATTCTCAACGAGATCTCGCCGGTCTCCACCGAGGTGTCCACCGAACTGGTGGAAGCAAGCGTAGAGCGCAATCCTCACGGGCGTCCCGTGCTGGTTGCGGACGACTCTTCGGTTGCGCGCAAGCAGGTTCAACGGGCACTGGAGGCTATCGGGGTGCAGTGCGTGCTGGCCAAGGATGGACGGGAAGCGCTCAACATGTTGCTGGAGATGTCCAAGAACGGTCCCATCAAGGATCAGATAGCCCTGGTCATTTCGGACATCGAGATGCCGGAGATGGACGGTTATACCTTCACCGCCGAGATCCGCAACAATCCCAACCTCAAGGATTTGCATGTTATCCTGCACACTTCCCTCAGTGGGGTGTTCAATCAGGCCATGGTGCAGAAAGTCGGAGCGAACAATTTTATTGCCAAATTCCAGCCGGATGAATTGGCCAAGGCCGTACAAGGCGCTCTCTAATCAAGAAGAACAACTGCATGAAGACACTTTCGGACGACTTATACAGGCAATTCAGCAATTTTCTGGCGCAACAGAGCGGCATAGTGCTGGGTGACAACAAACAGTATCTGGTCAAGAGCCGCCTGTCGCCCTTGATGACTCAGTTTGGTATCGAGAGTCTGTCTGATCTGGTCACCCGGGCGATGAGCGTGCGCGAGCGGGAGCTCAAGATGGCGGTGGTCGATGCCATGACCACCAACGAGACCCTGTGGTTTCGCGATACCTATCCGTTCCAGCTGCTGAGCGACAAGATTTTCCCGGAGCTTGGCAAGAGCGGTCGTCCCATCAAGATATGGTCTGCCGCCTCTTCATCCGGGCAGGAACCCTACTCCATCGCCATGACGGCGCTGGAGCAGCAAGTCAAGCGGCCGGGGACCTTGCCGGGCGGGGTGCAGATAGTGGGGACCGATATCTCCAGCACCATGCTCAACCAGTGCAAGGAGGGGGTCTACGACAGCCTGGCGCTGGCTCGCGGGCTCTCCCCCGAGCGCAAGCGACTCTTTTTCGAACCCTGTGGTGACAACAAGATGCGGGTGGTGGAGCGTGTCAGAAAATTGACCAGCTTCCGTCCCCTCAACCTGCTGGAGAGCTACAGCCTGCTCGGCAAGTTTGACATCATCTTCTGCCGCAATGTGCTCATCTACTTTGCGCCCGAAGTGAAATCCAAGATCCTCAACCAGTTCGCCAGCAGCCTCAATCCTGGCGGCTACCTGATGCTGGGGGCCTCCGAGTCTCTGGCCGGCCTCACCGACAAGTTCGAGATGATCCGCTGCAACCCCGGCATCGTCTACAAGGTCAAATAACCCCGCTCAATACCCTCTTGGCACACCTCTTGCTAAATATTCATGAAGCAGGAGGTGTGCTATGGCAATTTCATTCGACAAGGCATTCGGTGTTCATCAGTACACGCTGAGCGTGCGCGCCAAGCGTGCCGAGGTGTTGTCCAGCAACATCGCCAATGCGGACACGCCGGGCTTCAAGGCCCGTGACATCGACTTCTCACAGGCGTTGCAGGATGCCCAGGGCCAGCAAGGGTTCGGGCTCAGCACCACCAGCGAGAAGCACTTCGCCTTGCAGATGGATACCCCGGGCACGACCCAGTACCGCAACCCCCTGCAACCGGATACCGGTGACGGCAACACGGTGGACGTGCAGCAGGAGCGCAGCGAGTTCCTGCGCAACAGCCTCGAATACCAGGCCTCCCTTGAATTCATGAACAGCAAGATAAGTGGCCTGCTCAAGGCACTGAAAGGAGAGCAAGGATGAGTTTGTTCAAGGTCTTTGACATTGCAGGCTCTGCCATGAGCGCACAGTCCGTTCGCCTCAACACGGTGGCGAGCAACATGGCCAACGCTGACAGTGTCAGCTCCAGCGTGGAAAAAACTTACCACGCCAGGCGGCCAGTCTTTGCCGCCCAGCTGGATCAGGCCATGTCCGACAAGCAGGCCTCGGTCGGGGTGGATGTGAAGGGCATCGTCGAGAGTGATGCGCCCCTGCTCAAGGAGTACAACCCGAATCACCCCATGGCGGACAAGGATGGCTTCATCTTCAAGCCCAACGTCAACATGGTGGAAGAGATGGCGGACATGATAGCGGCGTCGCGCAGCTACCAGACCAACGTCCAGGTGGCCGATGCGGCCAAGAAAATGTTGCAGCAGACCCTGGGTCTGGGCAAGTCCTGACAGAGGTGAACCCGGATGAGAGTGACCCATGATCGCCTGCCAGGCGGCAACAATCGGCCCAATGGGCACGCCCTAGAGGGGGAAGCATAAGTGGCAGATACCTATGACAGCCTGCTGGGTGTCAACCGGACGACGTCGGCCCAGACCAGTACGGTCAACACCAGTACCCAGAAAAAGGAGCTGGATCAGGAGTCCTTCCTGAAGCTGCTGACCATGCAGCTCTCCTATCAGGATCCGTTCAAACCGGTGGACAACGCCCAGATGCTTTCCCAGATGACCTCGATGTCGACGTCTCAGGGGATCAGCAGCCTCTCCACCCAGATGGAGAGCCTCAACAGCCTGATGACTTCCAGCCAGGCGCTGCAGGCCTCCGCGCTGGTGGGACAGAACGTGCTGATCCCGTCCAACACGGGTTACGTGGAGAAGGGAGGCACCCTCACGGGGGTCATCGCCACCGGCGATGGCGGCAGCAACATCAAGGTGACGGTGAAGGACGAGAGCGGCCAGGTCATCCGAGAGTTCGCCATCGAAGGGAGCCACAAGGGGAACGTGGCCTTCGAATGGGATGGCAAGGACAAGTCCGGCAACCAGGCCAAGAGCGGCAAGTATTCGATAGAGGCGCATGCCACCGTCGACGGCAAGTCGGAGAGCGTCCCCGCCCTGACTTACGCCAAGGTGGAGAGCGTCACCCTGGGAACGAGCACCAACCCCAGCACCCTCAAACTCAAGGGACTGGGCGGCATCTACCTGACCGATGTATTGGAAATTGGCGCGACGACCGGCAAGACCACCACCCAGTCGGCTTCGTCCTCTAACGCAGTGATCTAAGGAGAAAGACATGTCATTCAACAATGCCCTCAGCGGCATCAATGCGGCTCAAAAAGACCTGAACGTCACCGCGAACAACATTGCCAACGTCAATACCACCGGCTTCAAGGAGTCCCGCGCCGAGTTCGCCGACGTCTACGCCAACTCCATCTTCGTCAACGCCAAGACCCAGGTCGGCAACGGGGTGGCGACTGGCGCTGTGGCCCAGCAGTTCCACCAGGGCGCGCTGCAATTCACCAACAACGCGCTGGATCTCGCCATCCAGGGCAACGGCTTCTTCGTGACCTCGGACGGCCTGACCAACCTGGATCGCACCTACACCCGTGCGGGCGCCTTCAAGCTCAATGAGAGCAGCTACATGGTCAGCAACTCCGGCGGTTATCTGCAGGGGTACGAGATCAACTCTGATGGCACCCCCAAGGCGGTGAGCATCAATGCCACCAAGCCCATCCAGATCCCGGACAAGGCCGGTGAGCCGGTGCAGACCACGACGGTCGAAGCTGGTTTCAACCTGCCTTCCAGCACGAAAACGTTGATGGATGTCAATGCCTCCAAATTCGATCCCACGGACTCGACTACCTACTCCTCCTCCACTTCCGTGGTGGTCTATGACTCCCTGGGCGAGCCACACACCATCACCCAGTACTTCACCAAGGAAGCGGATCCGGCCGATCCTACCCAAGCGGCGGTGCCGACTGCCTGGCGCATGTACCTCTATGAAGGGGACAAGCCCATCGACATCGTAGGCGGTACGGCCACCACCATGGCGACCGGTCTGAGCCAGGCCCCCCTGAGCGCCCGGGTGACCTTCGATGCCTCCGGCAAGATGGTCACACCCACCACCCCGGCGGTCATCAAGACGGAACCCCTGGGGGCGACAGGGGCTGGTATCATCACCAATGGCGCCGATGGCACCCAGGAGATTGAGTTCAAGCTTGGTACCGTGACCCAGTACGCCTCCCCCTTTGAAGTGAGCAAGCTGACCCAGGACGGCTCCACCGTCGGCCGCCTGACCAAGGTGGAGATCGGGGCGGATGGCATAGTCTCCGCCACTTACAGCAACGCCACCACCGTCAAGGTGGCCATGGTGGCCATGGCGAAGTTTGCCAATGCCCAGGGTCTCACCCAGGTCGGCGACACCTCCTGGCGCCAGTCCCTGCTCTCTGGCGATGCCTTGCCCGGCACCCCGAACTCCGGCACGTTCGGCTCCATCAAGTCGTCGGCACTGGAGCAGTCCAACGTGGATCTCACCACCGAGCTGGTCGACCTCATCACCGCCCAGCGCAACTTCCAGGCCAACTCCCGTTCCCTGGAAGTGAACAGCTCCCTGCAGCAGAACATACTGCAGATCCGCTAAGACGGCGGGTAGTTGGCAGGGGCGCTTCGGCGCCCCTTGTCATTTCCGTCCCGCCTCATTTCCTCCTTTCATTCCGTCTTCGTCATCTCTCTTGGCATTCAACTTGCAGTTGAGCTGTGAGAGTCATCTGTTTGACGGAGGATCCCATGGATCACCTGCTTTACATCGCCATGTCCGGGGCCAAGGAGAACATGAACAGCCTGGCTGTTCGTGGCAACAACCTTGCCAACGCCAACACCATTGGCTTCAAGTCTGACTTCGAGCAGGCGCGCAGCATGCAGGCGTTTGGCGAAGGGCTGCCCACGCGGGTGTTCGCCATGACCGAGCGGCCGGGCCAGAACCTGCAGCACGGCATGCTGATGACCACGGGTCGGGATCTTGACGTTGCCGTCGATGGGCCGGGCTGGATTGCAGTGCAGGATCCCAACGGCGCGGAAGCCTATACCCGCATGGGCAACCTGCAGCTCAATGCCACCGGCAATCTGCAGACTTCCACCGGTCTGAATGTGGTGGATGATGCCGGTCAGCCCATCGTGCTGCCCCTGCCCATGGAGAAGATCGAGATCAATCGTGACGGTACCATCAGCGGCCGTCCCGAGGGGGCCGCCGCCAACCTGCCGGAAGATTTCCAGCGCATCAAGCTGGTCAACCCGGCGGCAGATGCGGTGGAGAAAGGTCAGGACGGCCTGTTTCGCCGCAAGGATGGCCAGAATGAGGCCGCGTCTGCGGATGTGGGCCTGATCGCCGGCTCCCTTGAGGGGAGCAACGTCAACGTGGTCGACGAGATGACCAACCTTATTCGCTTGCAACGTCAGTTTGAAACTCAGGTCAAGATCATGAAGACCGCCGAGGAGAACGACGAGGCACAAACCCAGCTGCTGCGTATCAGCTAATCAAGGAGCACCCCATGAATCCTGCACTCTGGATCAGCAAGACCGGCCTCGATGCCCAGCAGACCAACATCTCGGTCACCTCGAACAACCTGGCGAACGCCAGCACCGTGGGCTACAAGAAGGCGCGGGCCATCTTCGAGGATCTGCTGTATCAGAACATCAACCAGCCTGGCGGTCGCTCCTCGGCGGACACCGAGCTCCCTTCCGGCCTGATGCTGGGGGCGGGGGCCAAGGTGGTCGCCACCCAGAAAAACCACAGTCAGGGCAACGTCCAGACCACGGACAACTCCCTTGACCTGATGATCAGCGGCCGCGGCTACTTCGAAATCCAGCTGCCCGATGGCAGCGCCGCCTATACCCGCAACGGCCAGTTCACCCTGAACGACGAGGGGACCATCGTCACCCCGGGCAACGGTTACCCGCTGCAACCGGAGATCCAGATCCCCGAGAACGCCCAGAGCGTCACCGTGGGGGAGGATGGCCAGGTCTCCGTCCAGCTCAAGGGGGATGGCCAATCCCAGGTGGTGGGCCAGATCAACACCACGGACTTCGTCAACCCCACCGGCCTGCAGCCCATGGGGGAGAACCTCTTCCTCGAGACCCAGTCCAGCGGCGCCCCCATTCAGGGGACAGCCGGTGCGGACGGGCTGGGGGTGATCAAGCAGGGGATGCTGGAGACCTCCAACGTCAACGTGACCGAGGAGCTGGTGAATCTCATCCAGGCTCAGCGGGTCTACGAGATGAACTCCAAGGTCATCTCCGCCGTCGACTCCATGATGTCCTTCCTGACCCAGCGGACCTGATGAAAGGAGTGTCATGATGAAAGCCATATGGATGCTGGGACTGCTGACGCTGGCGGGTTGCACCAGTACCCCCAATACCGCCAAACCGGATGACCCGGATTTCGCCCCCGTCTACGGGGAGTCGGAGCCGGTGTCGGTGCGCCCGACCGGCGCCATCTTCCAGCCCGAGCAGGTCAACGGCATCTACTCGGACATCAAGGCGCACCGGGTGGGTGACATCATCACCATCCAGTTGGCGGAGTCGACCTCGGCGTCGAAAAAGGCCAACACCCAGAGCGGCAAGGACAACAAGCTGGCGCTCGACCCCGTCACCCTGGGTGGCGTGCCGGTCACGGCGGGGCCCTACGATCTGTCGGCCTCCATCGGCCAGAACAGTGCCTTCAAGGGGCAGGCCAAGGCGGATCAGAGCAACAGCCTGCAGGGCAACATCTCGGTCAGCGTGGTCAAGGTACTGCCAAACGGGAACCTGCTGGTGCGCGGCGAGAAGTGGATCATGCTCAACAATGGCAACGAATACATCCGCATCACCGGTCTGGTGCGCCCGGAGGACGTGAGCTCGGAAAACAGCGTCTCCTCCCAGAGGGTGGCCAATGCGCGTATCTATTACGGCGGTACCGGGGATCTGGCGAACACCCAGGAACAGGGCTGGCTCACCAGCTTCTTCAACGGCCCCTGGTGGCCCATTTAAGACTCAAAAGTCCGGGGCGTTCACGGGCCCCGGATCAGGAAGGTTTTGTTAGGAGATGTCATGAACCGATTCCGTCTGCTTGCTCTGCTGTGCTGCCTGCTGCCCTTCGGGCTGGCGCACGCATCCCGCATCAAGGACCTCGCCTCGGTGGAAGGAGTGCGCAGCAACCAGCTGATCGGTTACGGTCTGGTGGTGGGCCTGCCCGGCACGGGGGAGAAGAACAACGCCTTCACCGAGCAGACCTTCAGGACCATGCTCAACAACTTCGGCATCAAGGTGCCTGACAACATCAAGCCCAAGATCAAGGACGTGGCACCGGTGGCCATCCACGCGGATCTGCCCCCCTTCTCCAAGCCGGGCCAGACCATAGATGTCACCGTCTCCGCCATCGGCGAGGCGAAGAGCCTGCGTGGCGGCACCCTGCTCCAGACTTTCCTGAAAGGGCTGGATGGCCGCGTCTATGCGGTGGCCCAGGGCAGCCTGGTGGTCGGTGGCCTCGGGGCCGAAGGGGCGGACGGCTCCAAGGTGGTGGTGAACACGCCCACAGTGGGGCGCATCGCCAACGGGGCGACCGTGGAGCGGGAGGTTCCCAACTCCTTCAGCCAGGGCGACACCATCACCTTCAACCTGAACCGGCCGGACTTCACCACCGCCCGCCGTCTGGCGGACGTGGTCAACGATCTGGTGGGTCCGAACACCGCCCAGGCGATGGACGCCACCTCCATCAAGGTATTCGCACCGCGGGATCCGGCCCAGCGGGTCTCCTACCTCTCCACCATCGAGAACCTGGAAGTGGACCCGGCGAGCGAGTCCGCCAAGATCATCGTGAATTCGCGCACCGGGACCATCGTCATCGGCAGCGAGGTCAAGCTGCGCCCGGCGGCCATCAGCCACGGTGGGCTGACGGTGACCATCGCCGAGAACCAACAGGTCTCCCAACCCAATCCGCTCGCTGGCGGGCAGACGGCGGTCACCAACAACTCCACCATCAACGTGCAGCAGGATCCCGGTCGGATGTTCAAGCTCGATACCGGCGCGACCCTGGACGATCTGGTGCGGGCGGTGAACCAGGTGGGGGTCGCCCCCGGGGATCTGATGGCGATCCTGGAGGCGCTGCAGCAGGCGGGCGCGATCCAGGGCCAACTGGTCATTCTGTAATTTCGTGAGCGGCAAGCGGTTGCCACGGGCGGCAAAGAGGTAGGTTATGGCAGAGTTCGACACCCAGAGCGGTATCAATATTGGCATGGTGCAGGACGTCCAGAACCTGGACAAACTGCGCCAGATGAGCCTGAGCAAGGAGGGGAAGCAAGGGGCCCTGATGGCAGCCGCCCGCCAGTTCGAATCCATCTTCACCCAGACCCTGTTCAAGGGGATGCGCCAGGCCAACTCGGTGCTCACCGAGGGCAACCCGATGAACAGCAGCTACACCCAGTTCTATGAAGGGATGCTGGACGAGCAGCGGGTTGCCGACATGTCGAGCAAGGGGGGGCTGGGCATCGCCGAGATGGTGGCCAGGCAGCTCTCACCCGAGCAGACCTTCACCCATCAGGATGGCCGGGTACTCAAGCTGCCCCAGCGTACCGAGCGGGTCTACAAGCCCTATCAACCCCCCAGTGCCTCCAACGATCTGATTGCTGCCTCCAAAGTTGGCAAAGATTTTGCTGATAACGAAATGAAGGGTGAGCTGAATGGGGCCGAGCGTACGCTGGCCATGCCAAGACGCCCCCACCGCACCGTGCCGCCCATGGGCAGCAGCCAGAGGCCTTCGGCCCTGGATGGCAGCGCCAAGGTGTTTGACAGCCCGGAAGAGTTCGTCGACAGGCTGATGCCGCTGGCCAAGAAGGCGGCGGACAAGCTGGGGTTGAGCCCGGCGGTGCTGGTGGCCCAGGCCGCCCTTGAGAGTGGCTGGGGCAAGCGGGTGATCAAGGATGCAGACGGAAACGTGACGCACAACCTGTTCGGCATCAAGGCCGATCCGCGTTGGGAAGGCCCCAAGGCGGTGGTGAGCACCCTGGAATACGAGCAAGGGGTGGCCTCGCGCCAGAAGGCGGCGTTTCGCTCCTACGAGTCGTTCGAAGAGAGCTTCAACGACTACGTGGATTTCCTGACCTCTGGGAGTCGCTACAAGGGGGCGCTGGCCAAGGTGGACAGCCCGGACCGTTACTTCGAGGCGTTGCAGCAGGCCGGTTATGCCACCGATCCCCAGTACGCCAGGAAACTTAAACAAGTGTTGCGCAGTGATGCCATCGCCGGTTACTCGACGCCCGGCAACATTGCAGACAGGAACACAGAGATGGAGCTGTAAGCTATGGCAAGCGATCTGCTTGGAATTGGGACCTCGGGTGTGTTGGCCCAGCAGCGACTGCTGCAGACCACCAGCAACAACATAGTGAACGTCAATAGCCAGGGCTATGTACGTGAACGCACCCTGATCTACACCAATTCCGTCGGATTGGGGACGGGCGACATGGTGAGCGAGCGCATCATCAACGCCTATGCCCAGGCCGAGGTGCGCCGGGATACGTCCGCGTATCAGGCGGCCAACACCCGCTACGATCAACTGTTCCGGCTCGACAGCCTGCTCGGTGATGCCAGCAACAGCGTGGGGACCACCATCACCTCCTATTTCAAGGCTTTCCACACCGCCAACGAGTCACCGTCCGAGATCGGGGGGCGCAAGACGACCCTGAGTGAACTGAGCGGCATGGTGGACAGATTCCATACCCTCTCCGCCCAGCTCGACAAGCAGTCCGATACCATCAACGCCACCATTGGGGACGAGACGGACAGGGTGAACAGCCTGCTGAACAGCATCAACGATCTGAACCAGGCCATTGTCCGCACCCAGGGCTCCCCTGAAGAGAACCTGATGCTGTTCGATCAGCGGGATGAGGCCATTCGCCAGCTCTCCGAGAAGATGGAGATCCGCACCGTGACCCAGCCCAATGGCAGCATGCTGGTCAACATGAGCACAGGGCACTCCCTGGTGCTCGATGGCGGCGTGGCCCAGTTCAAGGTGGTGCCGGGGGACCCGGATTCCCGTGAGCCTTCCCTGCAGCTGACCCTGGGCAAGAACCAGGCCAGCATCAACGACCAGGATATTGGCGGTGCCATCGGTGGCCTCTTCACCGCGCGCCGTGATCTGGAGCCCGCCAAGCGGGAGCTGGGGCAGCTGGCCGTCGCCCTGGGGGATGCCATGAACCAGCAGAACCGGCTGGGGATGGATCTCGACAACGAGCTTGGGGGGGATCTCTTCACTCTCAAGGGAAGCCAGGGGCTGCCCTACGCCAGCAACCAGGGTAACGGGGCGGCCAGCGTCAACTTCGTCCCCGGCAAGGGGAGCGAGGTCACCACCTTCGATTACGAGGTGCGGTTCAACAGCGCCACCGGTTACGAGGTGTTCGCCATCGACGGCAGCGGGCAGCGTACCTCGCTCGCCACGGGGACCACGCCGCCAGCCACCTTCGAGGTGGCGGGGCACGGCATCGAAATCGATCTCTCCGGCACTCCGGTCGCGGGTGACAAGATCTTGTTGCAACCCACCCGGAATGCGGCTGCCAACCTGGAGCAGGCGATCACCCGTCCCGAGGATATCGCGCTGGCATCCCCCCTGAAGGCGGACAAGGGATCCCAGAACCTGGGCTCGGGCGAAATAACGCTGGGCGGTGTCTACAACACCGGCACGGGCTCGGGTTTTGGCACCAACACTCTGGACCCGAGTGCCCCCCAGGTCATCAAGATCGACGGCAGCGGCAACTACGAGGTCTATGACAAGAACAACAACCTGCTCGGTGTGGCCCCCGCCTCCAGCAAGGGGAAGAACCTGATGGCCGCCCTCGAGAGCCCCCTGGGGGGGCCCAAGGTCTACGCCGATCCGACCCAGAGCCCGGGCTATGAGTTCAGCATCACCGGCAAGGTGGAGGCCAACGACAGCTTCACGCTCAGCTACAACAAGGATGGCTTCGCGGACAACGCCAACGGCCTGGCGCTGGCGGAGCTCCAAAACAAGGAGCTGGTGCGCAAGAACAACAACGCCGCCACCAGCAACGACAAGATGACCTTCAACGATGCCTACTCGGGTCTGGTGAGCGGCATTGGCAACAAGACCAGCCAGGCCAAGACCCTGCTGCAGGCCAACGAGGCGAAGCTGACCCAGAGTACCGCCATCTTCGAGAGTGTCTCCGGCGTCAATCTGGAGGAGGAGGCGGCCAACCTCATCCGCTTCCAGCAGTCCTATGCGGCCTCGGCCCAGATAGTGAACACCGCCAAGACCATCTTCGACACCCTGCTCTCCTCCGTGAGGTAAGTCATGCGCATCACCACCAACATGATCTATGACCGCAACCTTGCCTCCATGAGCAAGGTGAGCGAGCGCCAGAACACCGCCTACAGCCAGTTGATGACGGGGGATAAATTTTCCCGTTCCGGGGAGGACCCGGCCGGCATGAGCCAGAAGATGGCGCTGACCAAGGAGATCGATCTCTTCAAGCAGTACGGCGTCAACGGCAGCCTGCTGGAGAACAGCCTTGGCCACGAGGAGACGGTGCTTACCTCCCTCAACAACGCCATGCTGAGTGCCCAGACTCTGATCCAGAAGGCGAACAACTCCGCCATGGGCTCCGAGGAGCGCAACGCCATCGCGAGCGAACTGGAGGGGCTGCAAAAGCAGATGTTCGACCTGATGAACAGCAAGAACTCCCAGGGGGAGTACATCTTCGGCGGCAATCAGAGCAAGACCCAGCCCTTCGTCAAGGATGCCAGCGGCAACTATGTGTTCCAGGGGGACACGGGGCAGCGCAACATCCAGGTCTCTCCCACGGTGCAGATCCCGGCCAACGACTCCGGTTTCGATCTGTTCGAGATGGTGGCGACCCGGCGCACCGCCAGCGCCGCCAGTGGCAACATCCAGGTGTCGGTGGCGGATCAGGGGAACTTCGAGAGCTTCTATCGCAACAACTATGATGCTTCCCTGCCGAGCAACCAGTATGCGGTCAGCACCCTGGCCGGGCCGCCGGACACCTACGAGATCCGTGACAGCGGTGGCACTCTGCTGCAAAGCGGCGACTATGTGGCGGGCAACAAGATCCCCTTCAACGGCCTGGCGCTCACCCTCGACCTCCCTGCGGGGTCGGCGACCCAGAACTTCGTGCTGGATACCCCGAAAAACGACAACATCCTCAATGGCATGTCCGATTTCATCTCCGCCATGCGCGATCCGACCCTGTCCGAGAGCGATTTTCAGCTGGCGGTCTCCGATGCCACCACTCACATGAGCAACGCCAGAACCAAGATAGACCGGGGACTGGGGGAGCTGGGGGGAAGGATGAACAGCCTGGAGCAGGTGATGAGCTCCAACGACGGACTCAGCACCCTGAACCAGCAGGCGCGGGCCAAGGTGTCCGAGGCGGACATGTACGAGGTGATCGCGGCCCTCTCCAAGGAGGATGCAGCCATGAGCGCCTCCCAGCTCGCCTTCAGCAAGATAAGCAAGCTGACCCTATTCGACTATATCCGCTGACGTTCGTCCGTTGACCGCAGGCTCCCCCGTGCCACGTACGGGGGAGCCTCGTTTCATGAAGAGCCCGTCGTCCGGCCAATTTGTAACAACCCGTTGCCAGGTGCCCGTTTGCCTTGACTCGACCTGCGCCTGGGCAGATGATGCCGCCCGCACGGTAGCGCCGTGCAATCAATGTTCGCAGCATCTCGTTAGGCGAGGCTCCTGCATAAACACAGGCCACTGATCTCACGACGTCCAGAGACGCCCAAGATCAGGACAGTTTTCATCGGATTAAGGTGTCAACCCAAGTGGCTTCCGGCATGCCGGATACGTTATGCAGTGCTAAAGCTGGTACGTGGGGATGAAAACACGCCGGACGGCGTCATTTCCTGCCTGTTACTCGTCAATCAAATTGCTGTTTTCTTGCCGTTGCATCCGGCCAGGTGCCGGAGGCGTTCAGGTTCGCCTGAAATCACATGAGGACATCTGTGATGAAGAAAACACACACCCTGCTCAATCGTCATCAACTGCTCGACCCGGTCGCCCTGCGCAACTGGCTGGCTCACAACCTGGATCCGGTGGCCCGTGCCGATCAGCTTCTGACCCTGCGCCCGGAAGAGCTCAACTGCATCTTCGATACCCTCTCCATGCCGGAAGGGGCGTCCTTGCTCGCCTCCCTCCCGGCGGAGTGTGCCGGCCATCTGCTGCTCAGGCTGCATGGCAGCATCGTGGGAATACTACAGGGCACCCTGGCCCGTCGGGACCTGCTGGCCATCCTGCGCAGGCTCGACGAGCACGATCGCAAGACCCTGCTCGCCCGGCTGCCAGACCCCGCCCGTAAAGCCTTCCAGTCACTGCTGGCCTGGCCGAACGAGTCGGTGGGGGCCAACATGCGCCACGAATACCTGGCAGTGGAGGCCGATGCGACGGTGGAAAGCGCCAAGCAGCTGATCCACGGGGCCTGGGATCAGGCCAGGCTGTTCGGTCATCTCTATGTGGTTGACGGCGAGCAGCGCCTGCTTGGCAGCGTCTCCCTCAAGTCGCTGCTGATCGCCGATCCTCTGCTGCCGGTAGGGGAGCTGATGGAGGGGGAGGCGGTGCGCATCAACGCCCGGGCGGATCAGGAGCTGGCGGCCCGCCTGCTCATTGACCGCGACCTCTCGCTCCTGCCGGTGGAAGATCAGGGTCGTCTGGTGGGGGTCTTCCACGTGGACGATGCCGCCGACATTCTGGAGCTGGAGTCCACCGAGGATGCGGAGCTGCAAGGGGGCTCCTCGCCGCTGGATACCCCCTATCTGCAGGCCACCCCCTGGCAGTTGTGGCGCAAGCGGGTGGGCTGGCTGCTGATCCTGTTCGTGGCGGAAGCCTACACAGGCACCGTGCTGCGGGCCTTTGAAGAGCAGCTGGAGGCAGCCATCGCCCTGGCCTTCTTCATCCCGCTCCTCATCGGTACCGGTGGCAACAGCGGTACCCAGATCACCACCACCATAGTGCGTGCCATGGCGGTGGGGGAGGTGAGCCTGAAAAACCTCGGCACCGTGCTGAAAAAGGAGATCTCCACCGGTCTGCTCATCTCGGCCGCCATCGCGCTGGCGGCCTGGGTGCGGGCCTGGAGCCTGGGGGTGGGGCCCGAGATCGGCATGGTGGTGACCCTGACCATCGTCGCCATCGTGCTCTGGAGCGCCACTGTCGCCTCGGTGATACCCATGGTGCTGCGTCGCTTTCGCATCGACCCGGCGGTGGTCTCCGCCCCCTTCATCGCCACCCTGGTGGACGGTACCGGCCTCATCATCTACTTCGAGATAGCCAAGCTGATCCTGCCGGATCTGCAGTAGGAAAGGACAAGAGACAAAAAAGGCAGCCATCGGCTGCCTTTTTGCACAGAGGAGCGGATCACCCGAGCTGGAACAGCAGGGGCCAGCCCTGCTCGTGGCAGTAGCGGTGCTCCTTTTCCAGGTTCTGCATCAGCAACTTGTTCTCGTCGCACCAGTCCAGGGGCAGGGTGACCACCAGCTGATCCCCGGCGGCCTGCACGTTCCACTCGGGCAGCAGGTTGTCCTGACGCCTGTGGTGGGCCGCCACCGCGAGGCGCAGGATGCGGATGCAGCGCAGCACCGTCTGCTCGTCGTGGTTGGGCAGGGCCGGCAGCTCGGAGAGCTTGAGCCCCTTGCGATGAAAGCGCACCAGGGCCGCCAGCAAGGCCTGATCGTCCTGGTTGAAGCCGGGCAGGTCGGTGTTTTGCAAGATGTAGGCGGAGTGTTTGTGGATGCCGCTGTAGTTGATGGCAAGGCCGATTTCGTGCAACCGCGCCGCCCAGCCGAGGATGGCGCGATAGGGCTCTTCCGGCATCTCCCAGGGGCCGCTCAGGGCGTCGAACAGGGAGAGGACGCTGCTCTCTACCCGGGTGGCCTGGCGCTTGTCGATGCGATAGTGGGTGCTGAGCGCAAGCGCGGTACGTTCGCGAATGTCGTGATGCTGCAGGCGCTCCTCGAACTCGTAGAGCAGCCCTTCGCGCAGGGCGCCGTCGGAGTACTCCATCCGCTCGATGGGCAGGGAGGTGAAGAGTCCGAGCAGGATGGCCACCGCGGCGGCAAAGACCCCCTGACGCTCCTCGGTGAGGCCTGCCAGTTTGAGCTGGTCGACCCGTTTGTGCTTGAGCATCTCTTCCTTCAGCCGCTCCAGTCCCGCCAGGGTGATGGCACCATCGGTCCACTCTTCTCCCTGCAACACGTCGCGCACGGTGCGGATGGAGCCCGAGCTGCCGAGGCAGCTCTGCCAGCCCAGCTTGCGGTACTGGTTGATGATGGGGGCGAGCTGGTGCTGGGCTTCCAACACGGCGGCGTTGAAGGCCTTCTCGCCGAGCTTGCCGTTGCCAAAGAAGCTCTGGGTGAAGCTCACGCAGCCCATCTTGCGGCTGGTGAGCGCCTTGTGCTCAAACCCTTCGCCAATGATGAGCTCAGTGCTGCCGCCGCCGATGTCCACCACCAGCACCTGGCCCTCGATGTGCTGGGTATGAGCGACCCCTTGATAGATGAGGCGGGCCTCTTCCTGGCCGCTGATGATCTCGATGGGGTGGTTGAGCACCTTGGCCGCCTCGCGCACGAAGTCGCGGGCGTTGCTGGCGCGGCGCAATGTGTAGGTGCCGGCGATGCGGATCTGATCCGGCTTGATGTTGGTGAGCCGCTCGGCGAACAGGGCGAGGCAGTCCAGCCCGCGCGCCATGGCCTCCGGGGACATGCGGCGCTGCTCATCCATCCCTTCGGCGAGGCGCACTCGCTCTTTGATGCGATCGATGATCTGCATCCGCCCCTCGGTGAGGCGGGCAATGACCATGTGGAAGCTGTTCGAGCCCAGATCGACAGCGGCGTACAGACTATTGTCCATGGTTTGACTCTATGCGTTTGAGGTAGTCGTAAATCGCCACCTGGGAACGGACCTTGCGGCGGTTGCCCCGCTTCACGTACTCGTTCTTCTGGTCGGCATCGATCACCCGCGCCTTGCAGGTATCACTCAGTTGTAGCTCGAGAATGTCGAGGATGCGCTGCTTGAGCCGCTCGTCATAGATGGGGGTGCCCACCTCGATGCGACCGTCGATGTTGCGGCTCATCCAGTCGGCACTGGAGATATAGAGCTGGGGATTGCCCTTGTTGTGGAACACCATCACCCGCGGATGTTCGAGGAAACGGTCGATGATGCTGATGACCCGGATGTTGTCGCTCAGACCCGGCACCCCCGGGCGCAGAGCGCACATGCCCCGGATGATCATCTGGATGGGCACCCCGGCCTGGCCGGCGGCATAGAGCCGGTTGATGAGGTCTCTGTCCACCAGATTGTTGATCTTGAGGGTGATGCCGCTGGGTTGCCCCGCCTTGGCGTTGGCCAGCTCGTTGTCGATGAGGCGATAGAGCTGGCGGCGGCTGTTGATGGGGGAGACCAGCAGGTGGTTGAACTTGTAGCGCCGATAGGGGTACTCGATGTACTCGAACACGCTTTCCACCTCGGCGGTGATGTCCGGATGGCGGGTCAGCAGGGAAAAGTCGGTGTAGATCTTGGCGGTCTTCTCGTTGAAGTTGCCGGTCCCGATATGGGCGTAGCGCACCGCCTCGCCGTTCTCGTGGCGGGTGATGAGGCAGAGCTTGGAGTGGATCTTGAGGCTGGGCACCCCGAACACCACCTTGACGCCTGCGTCGGTCAGGATGTTGGCCCAGTCGATGTTGGCCGCCTCGTCGAAGCGGGCGCGCAACTCCACCACCACGGTCACCTTCTTGCCGTTGTTGGCGGCGTCGATGAGGGAGTGGATGATCCGCGACTTCTTGGCCACCCGGTAGATGTTGATGCGAATGGCGCTGACCGCCGGGTCGAAGGCCGCCTGGCGCACCAGCTCGGTGAAGTGGTGGAACTTGTGGTACGGGTAGTAGAGCAGGATGTCCTGCTTGGCGATGGCGTCGAAGGCGTTGACGAAGCCGTCAAAGTCGCGGCAATCCAGGGCCGGCAGCTTGGGGTTTTCCAGATAATCCCGGCCCACATTGGGGAAGCCGATGAAATCCTTGAAGTTGTGATAGCGCCCACCGGGCATGATGGCGTCGTAGGAGCTGATCTGCAGCTTGAGCTTCAAGAAGCTTATCATGGCCGCCGGCATCTCCCGCTCGTAGACGAAGCGCACCGGCATGGCGGTGAGGCGCTGTTTCAAGCCGTCACTCATCTTGTCCACCAGGCTGAGGTCCAGCTGGTCGGAGAGGTCATATTCGGCATCCCGGGTCAGCTTGACCGCGTAGGCGGCAATCTCGTCGTAGTCGAAGAAGCCCTTGAAGATCTCGTCCAGACAGAAGCGGATGACGTTGTCCAGGATGATGATCTGCTTCTTGCGACGGGTGCCCTCCGGCGGTAGCTGGAAGAAGCGGGGCAGATCGTCGGTGGGCACTTCCACCAGGGCGTACTGGATCACCTGGCCGTTCTTCTTCATCTCGATGGCGAGATAGGTGTGCTCGTCTTTCAGGAACTTGACCGGGTTGACCTCCTTGTTGAGGAGGATGGGGATGATGTGGCGCAGCACCTTTTCCCGAAAGAAGATCCGCAGCCACTGCTGGATGGACTCGGAGAGCTGGCTTTCGTTCACCAGGAAGATGTTGTGGCGGGCCAGCGCGATCAGCAGCTCCTTGTAGGTGTTGTCGAACGCCTCGCCGAGCGCCATCACCTTCTGCTGGATGGCGCGCAGCAGCACCTTGGCCTCGTCGTCGCCGCCGTGGACTTCGTTGATGAGGATGCGGCGCTTGACGTCCGACACCCGTACCTTGAAGAACTCGTCCTGATTGGAGGAGAAAATCCCGAGGAAGCGGACCCGCTCGATGAGGGGTACCGTCTTGTCCATCGCCTCTTGCAACACCCGTTCATTGAATGAGAGCCAGCTAAGCTCTTTCTCTTCATACTGCTTGTCGGTGCTCATCTGGTGCCTCTTTGCTCTGGTTGCGTCTGCGCGGAAGTTATGGCGTCAAACCATGACAAATTTATGACAGGCGACACTATTCGCTCAGATCCTGATCGATGTCGACGACGAGGTCGTCGGAGAGGGACTCCAGGGCCGTGACGAGATCGTCCAGTTCGAGTTGCGGCGGCAGGGCCACCAGGGCGTGGGCATAGAAGAGGGGGGCGCCTGAGTGGGGCGCAGGTTCGCAACCTGTGGTGAGGTCGGCGACGTTGATGTTGAGCTGTCGCAGGATGCTGGCCACTTCGTGGACGATGCCCGGTCTGTCGTTGCCGGTGACGCTCAGCATCACCTGATGGGCCGGTTGCGGGCTGAGCTGTCCTTCGGCGAAGCTCACGGTGAGGCCAGGCAGCATCACCAGGGCCTCGCACAGGCTGCGGTAATGCTCGTCAGGCACGGCGACGTGCAAAATGCCGGCAAATTGCCCCGCCAGCTCGCTCATGGAGCTGGCCAGCCAGTTGCCCTGCTGCCGGGTGATGGTATCGGCCAGGCTCTCGACGATCCCGGGTTTGTCTGCGCCGATCACGGTGACGACCAATTGCTTTTGCATCCTGCTCTCCTTGAATGGGGCTGCGTGGGGTCCGTTGACACCTGGCGGCGACGGGGTGCGCGCCAGAACGTCCATGGGCTCTAGCATTGTGCCTGCTGTGACAGGCCATATGAAGCCCGCCTTGCGCAAATTCAGTGAAAAAACGCGAATGCCGGGACGGGCTTGATTTCTGCGCTGCCTGAGTCGCTTTCCCCGTGGTAGAGTGTGCCCCTTCCTCTGGTGTGAACTGAATTTGTCTTGTAAACGGGATGTGCGTGTATGAATAGCCTTGTCGTATCGGGAGCCGTGTTGCTGGGGTTGCTCCTGCTGGTGATCGTCTGGCGCAGGGAGAAAGGGGGCAAGGCCGAGCCCTATGATCTGCAGGAAACCTTGATGAGCCCAGCCGAGTGCACCTTCTTCGGGGTGCTGGATCAGGCGGTGGGGGACAAGGCCCGTGTCTTTGCCAAGGTACGAGCCTCCTATGTACTGACGCCCGACGCGCACCTTGGCAAGGGCAAGCGCCAGCAGGCGCTCGGCAAGATAGGGGAGAAGCACTTCGATTTTCTGCTCTGCCACCCGGCGGATCTCTCTTTCCTGTGTGCCGTGGAGCTGGATGACGAGGGGCACCGCCACCAGAAGCGCAAGGTGCGGGATCTCTTCCTGAAGGCGGCCTGCGATGGCGCCGGCCTGCCGCTGTTGCAGATCCCGGCCAGCAGCCACTACCAGGTCGACGAGTTGCGGGAGCAACTGCTGCCCCTGCTGGCGAGAACGACGGCGCCGGTGGATGACCTGCTGCCCGGCGAGCGCCGCGAACCGACCTTCAGCCCGCTGCTGCTCGATGGTGTCGATCTGGGCACGTCACACCCGGGGGCTGCCAGGGAGCCCCAGGTGCCGCCCCCCCAGGCCGAAGAGGCAATGCCCGCGTTGATGGAGGAGAATCCCTTCCTCGATCCGGATGAGGAGGAGCCCCGGAAGACGACCCCTCATTGCCCCCGCTGTGCCGCGCCCCTGGTGGCACGGGAAGCACGAAAGGGTCCCCATGCCGGTCGCCTGTTCCTCGCCTGCAGCCGGTTTCCCGAGTGCCGCTATGCCGCTCCCCAGGAGAGCGTGAAACACTGATCCCTCCTCTGACGCCGCACCCTGTCGGCGTCATTCTTTCCCCTTCGCTGGTTTTCATCCGATACTCAATCTGGCTGGAAGCGTGATCCCCGTCCCGCCAGGGTCCGGGAGGATGCGACAAGTTTTGACAATCCGCCAGAATTTTGGCACTTTGTCCCCCTTATGACACAGTGCGAAATTGGTTTTAATAAGCACTTAAAAAACAATAACTTGGCGTCAGGTGTGAAAATATGGATAGGATGGCTATGGGTGTGCTGCTTGTTGATGCCGATGATGTGCGGCGCCAACAACTGGGGACTGTGCTCTCCTTCATGGGGATCCCCTGGCAGGAGGTGGTGGAGAGCGATCTCGATGTGGCCATCGAGACTGCCGGGCCCTTGCAGGGGATTCTGGCCGGGGAACTGCGCGAGCGCGCCCTGAGTGAGCTGCTTGCCGCTCATCCTCGTCTGCCCTTCCTCTCCCTGATGCCGGCGAGCCATGGCTGCAGCAACTTCATCGGGGTGGCCGAGGCGCCCTTTACCTATGAGTCCCTCACCCGTCATCTGCACTTCTGCCAGGCCTTCATCTCCCTGCATCCCCGTCATCAGACCCACGACAAGGGTCAGACCCTGCTGCGCCTGCTGGTGGGCAAGGGGAGGGGCATCCAGGAGGTGCGCCGTCTCATCGGCCAGGTGGCCGAGACCGACGCCAACGTACTGATCCTCGGTGAGTCCGGGACCGGCAAGGAGGTGGTGGCTCGCGCCATCCACGAGCTGTCCGCCCGAAGCGCGGGCCCCTTCGTGCCCATCAACTGCGGCGCCATTCCGGCGGAGCTGCTCGAGAGCGAGCTGTTCGGTCACGAGAAGGGGGCCTTCACCGGTGCCATTGCCGCCCGGCGCGGCCGCTTCGAACTGGCCCAGGGGGGCACCCTCTTCCTCGACGAAATCGGCGACATGCCGCTGCCGATGCAGGTCAAGTTGCTGCGGGTGCTGCAGGAGCGCCAGTTCGACCGGGTCGGGGGCGGCAAGGCCGTCCAGGCAGATGTGAGGGTGATCGCGGCGACCCACCGGGATCTGGAAGCCATGATCCGCACCCAGGCATTTCGCGAAGATCTCTACTACCGCCTCAATGTGTTCCCCATCGAGACGCCCCCCCTGCGGGATCGGGCCGACGACATCCCGCTGCTGCTGCAGGAGCTGCTCAATCGCCATGCCGAACAGCACAAGGGGATCATCCGTCTGACCCAGCGCGCCATGGAGTCCCTGATGCAGTACGCCTGGCCCGGCAACGTGCGCGAGCTGTCCAACCTCATCGAGCGCCTGCTCATCCTCTATCCGAACCAGATCGTCGATGTGGCGGATCTGCCCGGCCGCTATCGCCTGCTGCCCTGCGAGCCACGAGATGAACGGCTCACCGAGATGGACGAGCGGGACGCCCTGGCTGCCGTGTTCCAGTCCCCACCAGAGCTGGATCCCGGCATCGCCATGCCCCTGCCCATGCAGTTGCCCCAGGAGGGGGTCAACCTCAAGGAGATGCTGGCCGACCTCGAGGTGGAGCTGATCCGCCAGGCCCTGGAGTCCCAGGACGGGGTAGTGGCCCGCGCCGCTGACCTGCTCAGCATGCGCCGCACCACCCTGGTGGAGAAGATGAAGAAGTACGGCATGAGCAAGGACAATTGAGGTCAATGCTTTGACGCATTGACCCAATACATTGATAAATAACGTCTATTTTGCTGGCATGGAAATTGAATAAGCTGACTCAATCGCCAGTTTGAGGTCAGCTTTATGACAATCTTGCAGCAGGATGCCCCCCTCCAGTCACATGAAGTGAGTCAGCTTTACGCCATCTTCACTGCGCTGCCGACCGGCGTGCTGCTGCTCGATGGCGAGGGGCTGATCACCCGCGCAAACCCTGCCGCCCTGGCGCTGCTGGGAGAGCCACTGGAAGGCCTTTCCTGGCGCCAGATCATCGCCCGCTGCTTCGAACCCCGTGAGGATGACGGTCACGAGATCTCCTTGCGCGACGGCCGCCGGGTCCAGCTGTCGACCCAGCCGCTGCCGGATCAGCCGGGCCAACTGGTGTTCATTACCGACTTGACCGAGACCCGCCAGTTGCAGGACAGGGTCAACCACATGAAGCGTCTCTCCGCCCTTGGCAACATGGCGGCTTCCCTGGCGCACCAGATCCGCACCCCGCTCTCCGCCGCCATGCTCTATGCGGCCAACCTGGCCAACCGCACCCTCAAGCCTGAATCCCGCAGCCAGTTCCAGCAAAAATTGATGGCGCGCCTGCAGGATCTCGAGAAGCAGATCAACGACATCCTGCTGTTTGCCCGCAATGGCGACAACCAGGTGGTGGCGCCCCTCTCGGTGCAGGGCTTGCTGGCGGAAGTGCAGGCGGGGGCCGAAGCCTTCTGTCAGCAGCAGGGCTGCGCCTTGCATCTGGAGGCCCCTGAGCCCGATCTCTGTCTGCTTGCCAACAGCAGTGCCCTGGCGGGGGCCATCAACAACCTCATCGCCAATGCCCGGCAGGCCGGCGCCGATTCGCTCCTGGTGAGCGCTGTGCGCAGCGGCAACCGGGTGGAGATGCGGGTCATCGACAACGGCAAGGGGATGGCCCCCTCCCTGCTCAACCAGATCTTCGAACCCTTCTTTACCACCCGTTCCCAGGGCACGGGCCTCGGTCTTGCGGTGGTGCAGTCGGTGGTACGAGCCCATCAGGGGGAGGTAAGCGTGGCCTCGGTCCCTGGCGAGGGCACCTGTTTTACCCTGTCTTTCCCCCTGCATCAGCAACAGGTTCAGTTGGGGGGAGTGGCATGAGGCGCGCAAAAGCCGGAGCGCCGGTGAAGATGATTCTCGACAAGGCCATGTTGGTTGTAGGAGGTGTGGCATGACCCAGGCTCGCATTCTGGTGGTGGAAGATGACAACGGCCTGCGCGAGGCGCTGGTGGATACCCTGCTGCTCGGTGGCTATGAGTGCCGCGAGGTGGACAGCGGCGAGCGGGCCCTGCTTGCCCTGTCCCGTCAGCGCTTTGACATGGTGATCTCCGACATCCAGATGGGGGGCATGGATGGTCTGACCCTGCTCGCCAACATCCGCCAGCAATATCCCCAGGTGCCTGTGCTCCTGATGACTGCCTACGCCAACATCGACGGGGCGGTGCGCGCCATGCGCGAGGGGGCGATCGACTATCTGGCCAAGCCCTTCTCCCCCGAGGTGCTGCTCAACCAGGTCAGCCGTTATGTGCCGGCCCAGAAGGTGGAGAAGCGTGCCGTGGTGTACGGGGACCCCAGGACTGCGGAGCTGTTCCAGCTGGCGACCCGGGTGGCCAGAAGCGAAGCCACCGTCATGGTGACCGGACCGAGCGGGACGGGCAAGGAAGTGCTGGCTCGCTACATTCACGACCACTCCAGCCGGGCAGAGCAGGCCTTCGTCGCCATCAACTGCGCCGCCATTCCGGAGAACATGCTGGAAGCGACCCTGTTTGGCTATGAGAAGGGCGCCTTCACCGGTGCGGTGCAGGGGTGCCCTGGCAAGTTCGAGCAGGCTCAGGGAGGAACCCTGCTGCTCGACGAAATCACCGAGATGGATCTGGGGCTGCAGGCCAAGCTGCTGCGGGTCTTGCAGGAGAAAGAGGTGGAGCGGCTCGGCAGCCGCAAGATGATCCCCCTCGATGTGCGGGTCATTGCCACCAGCAACCGGGATCTGAAAAAAGCGGTTCAGGACGGGCTGTTCCGCGAGGATCTCTACTATCGCCTCAACGTCTTCCCCCTGCGCTGGACGGCGCTCTGGGAGCGCCCGGGGGACATTCTTCCCCTGGCGGAGCATCTGCTGGCGCTGCATGCCAGCCAGATGGGGCTGTCGACGCCGCAGCTCGCAGAGGACGCCCGAGAGCGTCTGATGGCTCACCCCTGGCCCGGCAACGTGCGCGAGCTCGACAACGTGGTGCAGCGCGCCCTGATCCTCTGTCCAGACGGCCTCATCGACTGTGAGCACCTGATCCTGGAGGAGACGGACGAGACCCTGGTGCGCCCGCTCGAGCGGCTGTCAGGAGAGGGGCTCGGTGGCGAACTCAAGCAGCAGGAGCACCAGATCATTCTGGACACCCTGCAGGAGTGCAACGGCAGTCGCAAAGCGGTGGCCGACAAGCTCGGCATCAGCCCGCGCACCCTGCGCTACAAGCTGGCCCAGATGCGTGACGCCGGCATCGAGCTGCCCGCCTAGGCCTGACAGGCGCATGGCCTTGCCGGTCCGGCTCGATTATCATGGGCCCTGACGATCGGAATCCGGCTCCCCGCACAGTGCGTGGGGAGCCCAGCTAGGAGACCCCCATGATCTCTCATCGTAAACTGGAAAGCCTGCTCAACCACCTGCTCGAACCCCATGCCATCAAGGATTACTGCCCCAACGGCCTGCAGGTGGAGGGGCGCGAGCGCATTCGCAAGGTGGTGACCGGCGTCACCGCCAGCCAGGCCCTCATCGATGCCGCCGTGGCCGTCGGGGCCGATGCCATCCTGGTCCATCACGGCTACTTCTGGAGCGGCGAGCCGGCCCAGATCACCGGCATGAAGCAGCGCCGTCTCAAGACCCTCTTGACCCACGACATCAACCTGTTTGCCTACCACCTGCCGCTGGACGTGCACCCCGAGGTGGGGAACAACGCCCAGCTTGCCAGGCTGCTTGGCATCAAGGTGCGTCGCGGCCTCGAACCCTGGAACAGCAAGAGCGTCGCCATGGTGGGCAAGCTGGAGGAGCCCATGAGCGGCAGCGATTTTGCCAAGCTGATTGCCGAGCGTCTCGGTCGCGAGCCGCTTCATTGTGGTGACAGTGGTCCCGAGCTCATCCGCTCCGTGGCCTGGTGCACCGGCGGTGGCCAGAGCTACATCAGCCAGGCGGCGGAGCAGGGCATCGATGCCTTCATCTCCGGCGAAGCCTCCGAGCAGACCATCCACACCGCCCGCGAGATGGGCATGCACTTCTACGCCGCAGGCCACCACGCCACCGAACGTTACGGCGTAAAGGCGCTGGGAGAGTGGCTCGCCACCGTACACGGGTTGGAGGTGACCTTTATCGATATCGACAATCCGGTGTAGGGCCGATTAGCCGCGCAGCGGCGTCATCGGACGTGATGACAGGCATTGCGCTGGTCGATGGAAATGACAAGGGAGGCCTGAGCCTCCCTTGTTGTGTCTTACTGCTGCTAGCGATTACTCGCTGGCATAGCCTGCCAGGCCAAGCTGCTTGCCATCGAGGAAGGCAGACCCTTCTCGCATCTGCAAGCGCCCTTCACAGAACCACTGCACTACCAGGGGGTAGATGCTGTGCTCCTGCACCTGGACCCGGGCGGCGACCTCGTCGGCACTGTCCCCTTCGAAGATGGGGACCCGTGCCTGGAGGATCACCGGGCCGCCGTCGAGCTCTTCGGTGACGAAGTGGACGCTGGCGCCGTGCTCGTCATCACCGGCCTCGATGGCGCGCTGGTGGGTGTGAAGACCCTGGTATTTCGGCAGCAACGAGGGGTGGATGTTGATCATCCTCCCCGCGAAGTGGCGCACGAGGTCGGCGCTCAGGATCCGCATAAAGCCGGCCAGCACAACCAGATCCGGTTGATAATCCGCCATCAGGGCCAGCAGGGCGGTATCATACTCCTCCCGGCTGGCGAACTGCTGCTGGGCCAGGATGGCGGTTGCCACCCCGGCTTCCCTGGCACGCACCAGGCCATAGGCATCAGCCTTGTTGCTGATGACGCCGACCACCTGACCGGCAATCTTGCCGCCGGCACAGCCGTCGAGGATGGCCTGCAGGTTGCTGCCGCTGCCTGAGATGAGGACGAGGATGCGTTTCATAGGGGAGGTCATCTGGCCGTTGATCCGATCATTCATTGAATGATGACCTGCTCCTCACCATCGGCCGCCTTGGCGATGTGGCCGATGTGCCAGGCGTTCTCGCCTTCGGCCTTGAGCAGGGCCAGTGCCTTGTCCAGCTGATCCGCCGGCAGGGCGATGATCATGCCGACGCCGCAGTTGAAGGTGCGATACATCTCGTGGCGGGTGACGTTGCCTGCCTGTTGCAGCCAGCTGAACACCGCCGGCCACTGCCAGCTCTGCTCGTCGATGACCGCCTGGGTGTTGGCGGGCAGCACGCGCGGGATGTTCTCCCAGAAGCCGCCGCCGGTGATGTGGGACAGGGCGTGGATCTCGCACTCCTTGATGAGCTTGAGCACGGGCTTCACATAGATGCGGGTCGGCTCCAGCAGGGCGTTGGCCAGGGTGGTGTCACCCAGCGGCTGCTGCACGTCGGCCTTGGAGACTTCCAGGATCTTGCGAATGAGGGAGAAGCCGTTGGAGTGGGGACCGCTGGCGGCCAGGGCGATCAGGGCATCCCCTTCGCCAACCTTGCTGCCGTCGATGATCTCGCTCTTTTCCACCACGCCGACGCAGAAACCGGCGATGTCGTAATCTTCCCCTTCATACATGCCAGGCATTTCGGCAGTTTCACCGCCGACCAGGGCACAGCCGGACTGTTCGCAGCCGGCGCCGATGCCGGTGACCACGGCAGCGGCAGTGTCCACGTCCAGTTTGCCGGTGGCATAGTAGTCGAGGAAGAAGAGGGGCTCGGCGCCCTGCACGATGAGGTCATTGACGCACATGGCGACCAAGTCGATCCCCACGGTGTCGTGCTTCTTCAGGTCGATGGCCAGACGCAGCTTGGTGCCCACCCCGTCGGTACCGGAGACCAGTACCGGTTCCTTGTAGCCAGCAGGGATTTGACACAGGGCCCCAAAGCCGCCAAGACCACCAAGGACTTCAGGACGACGAGTGCGTTTTGACACGCCCTTGATACGTTCAACCAGTGCATTGCCGGCATCGATATCTACGCCAGCATCCTTGTAGCTCAGTGAGGTTTTGTCAGTCACGCGTATTCCCCGTCATATAAAGAAGTGGAGGGTAAAATTCGGGGCGTATTCTACCAGCGGGCACGAAAAACCAGAAAGAAAATCGTTTGCGCGTTTTTGAATCGAAAAGCTCTACAAGCCGTGGCTTTTGTTGTATGATTCCGCGATTTTTTTGGCGCCGGTTAGAGGAGATAATAATGAAAGTCGTTGAAGTCAAACACCCCCTGGTCAAGCACAAGATCGGCCTGATGCGCGAAGGCGACATCAGCACCAAGCGTTTCCGTGAACTGGCCAAGGAAGTGGGCAGTTTGTTGACCTACGAAGCGACCTCTGACTTCGAAACCGAAAAAGTGACCATCGATGGCTGGAACGGCCCTGTGGAAGTCGACCAGATCAAGGGCAAGAAGGTCACCGTCGTGCCCATCCTGCGCGCCGGTCTTGGCATGATGGATGGCGTGCTGGAGCACATGCCGAGCGCCCGCGTCAGCGTGGTCGGTATCTATCGCGATGAAGAGACCCTGCAGCCTGTCCCCTACTTCGAGAAGATCGTCAGCAACATCGAAGAGCGTCTGGCCCTGGTCATCGACCCCATGCTGGCCACCGGCGGCTCCATGATCGCCACCATCGATCTGCTCAAGAAGAAAGGTTGCCAGTCCATCAAGGTGCTGGTGCTGGTTGCCGCGCCGGAAGGCATCAAGGCGCTGGAAGCCGCTCACCCGGACGTGGAGCTGTTCTGTGCCTCCATCGACCAGGGGCTGAACGAGAAGGGCTATATCGTCCCGGGCTTGGGTGATGCCGGCGACAAGATCTTCGGCACCAAGTAAGCATCACCCCATCGCCGCGCCCAAGGCGCGCAAACGGAGCCGGCACCCTGCCGGCTCCGCTGTTTCTCCCCCCTTTGCTTGCTGCCATGCGCGCCTTGCCGCTACCATAAGCACCATCCCCCATTTCGAGAATCTTCTTTATGCTGAAACGCTTAGCGACTCTCCTCTGCTGCTGTCTGCCACTCGTGGTATCGGCCGCCCAGGTAACCGACCTCTATCAGGGCAAGGCTCCCACCAGTGGCGACATGACGGCCGCCCAGTCCCAGGCGCTGGGGGATGTGCTCGTCAAGGTGACGGGCAAGCGCGATATCCTCACCCAGCCGGATGTGGTGAAGGCCCTGGCGGCGCCGGCGGATTACGTGCAGCAATACAGCTATCAGGACATCGGCTCGGTCAAGTTTCTCAAGGCGGATTTCAATGTGGCCAAGGTGAACGCCCTGGTCGGCCAGAGCAAGTTTGCCCTACTTGGCCCGGTGCGGCCGCAGGTCGCCATCTGGCTGGTGGTCGACGAAGGGGAGCGGCGCATTCTGCCGGATCAGTCCGGCGATGGCTGGTCCGAGGCGCTGCGTGCCCAGACCCAGGCCATGGGGCTGCCGGTCAGTCTCCCGCTGATGGACTTGGATGACAACATGGCGGTCAATGCCACCGATGTCTGGGGCCGCTTTGCCGATCCCGTGCTCAAGGCGAGCCAGCGTTACGGTGCTGAAATGGTGGTGCTCGGCAAACTGAGCCCGGAGGGGGAGGCCTGGAGCATCGACTGGGGTCTTTATGGGACCAAGCCGGGGGCACAGGCAGGAGAGCTGACCGAACTGACCAAGGGCTCGGGTTCAGGTACCCAGGCCGAGGTGGCAAAGGGCTTTGCCGATGCCCTTGCCGGTTGGCTGGTGCAGCAGTACGGTACCCGTCTATCCGGTGTCGCCTCCAGCCAGACCCTGGTGGTGGAGGGGTTGTCCGACATCGATGGCATGATCCAGATCCAGAAGCTGCTGCAGGGGATGGCCAGTGTCACCAAGGTGGCCATCGGCAAGCTGGAAGGGGACAAGGTGACCTTCAACCTCTCGCTGCAGGGGGACAAGGCCGAGCTGGTGAGGGGGTTGCAACTTGAGAGCCGCCTGCATCAGGTGGAAGACAACGAGAGCGGCCTGCGCTATCAATGGTCGCAGCCCTGATCCCGGGGGAGGATCCTGACCGCCCGGCATGGTCCGGGCGGTTCTCTATCTGCCCCGCTGGTGATACACTTGCCCGCAAATATCACAGTCAAAGCCCAACGAGTGAAGCAACCGGCCCAACTGTCTTTAGCCGTACAACTACCGGATGATGAAACCTTCGTCAGTTTTTATCCCGGCAACAACGCCCATCTGATCACCGCCCTCAAGAATGCGGCCATCGGTCAGGGCTCGCCCTTCCTCTATTTCTGGGGAGCCAAGGGGTCGGGCCGCTCCCATCTGCTCCATGCTACCTGTGCCGAGGTCAACGCCCGCGACGCGGCGGCGGCCTATCTCTCCCTCGATCAATTCGAACAGCTTGACCCCAGCATGCTCGATGCCCTGGAGAGCCTGCCCCTGGTCTGTCTCGACAGCCTGGAGGCGATCGCCGGCAACGCCCTGTGGGAGCGGGCCCTGTTCGACTTCTACAATCGCTGGAAGGAGAAGGGGGAGGGGACGCTCATCGTTACCGGCTGCAGCGCGCCACGCAAGCTGGGGCTGCAACTGCCGGATCTCGCGTCCCGTCTCGACTGGGGAGTGAGCTTCCACCTCGACGAGCTGGACGACGAGGGCAAACTCAGCGCCCTGCAACTGCGCGCCGAGCTGCGGGGTTTCAAGCTGCCCATCGACGTGGGCCGTTTCCTGCTCAACCGCCTCTCCCGCGACATGCGCACCCTGCTTGCCACCCTCAATCGTCTCGACAACGCCTCCTTCCGTGCCAAGCGCAAGCTCACTATCCCTTTCGTCAAAGAGATACTCGAGCTCTGAAAACCTATCCCATTAGGCTAACTTATTCGCCATTTTGAACCTGGGCAGTGCTCGAAATCCTCACGTACTACAGTACGCTCCGGTTTCTGCGCGCTGTCCGTGTTCAAACTGCCTTCAACGATTACGCCTACTGGGATAGGTTCTAAGCCCCATAACGACAAACCCCGGGACTTGGCCGGGGTTTGTTTGCGAGCATTACACAGCTATCAGTGGAACTGATCTTCTTCGGTCGAGCCGGTCAGCGCGGTCACCGATGACTGGCCGCCCTGAATGACGGTGGTTACCTTGTCGAAGTAACCGGTACCCACTTCCTGCTGGTGTGCCACGAAGGTGTAGCCCCGCTCGGCGGCGGCGAATTCCGGCTGCTGCACCATCTCGACATAGTGCTTCATTCCCTCGCCACGGGCGTACTGGTAGGCCAGCTCGTACATGTGGAACCACATGTTGTGGATACCCGCCAGGGTGATGAACTGGTACTTGTAGCCCATGTCGGAGAGCTCCTGCTGGAAGCGGGCGATGGTGGCATCGTCCAGGTTCTTCTTCCAGTTGAAGCTCGGGGAGCAGTTGTAGGCCAGGATCTTGTCCGGGTACTGGGCCTTGATGGCCTCGGCAAATTTGCGCGCCTCGTCCAGATCGGGCTTGGCGGTCTCGCACCACACCATGTCGGCGTAAGGGGCGTAGGCCAGGCCGCGGGAGATGGCCTGCTCGATGCCAGCCTGCACCTTGTAGAAGCCCTCGCTGGTTCGCTCACCGGTCAGGAAGCCGGCATCGTAGGGATCGGCATCCGTGGTCAGCAGATCCGCTGCGTTGGCGTCGGTGCGGGCGATCACCAGGGTGGTGGTGCCGCAGACATCTGCCGCGAGGCGAGCCGCGACAAGCTTTTGCACCGCTTCCTGGGTCGGGACCAGTACCTTGCCGCCCATGTGGCCGCACTTTTTCACGGACGCGAGCTGATCTTCGAAGTGCACGCCGGCGGCGCCCGCTTCAATCATCCCCTTCATCAGTTCGAAGGCGTTCAGCACGCCGCCGAAACCGGCTTCCGCATCCGCTACTATGGGCAGGAAGTAGTCGATGAAGCCTTTGTCCTCTGGTCCAACCTTGTTGGCCCACTGGATCTGGTCGGCCCGGGCGAAGGAGTTGTTGATGCGCTCCACCACGGAGGGGACGGAGTTGGCCGGGTAGAGGGACTGATCCGGGTACATGGTGGAGGAGAGGTTGTTGTCCGCCGCCACCTGCCAGCCGGAGAGATAGATGGCTTCGATGCCGGCCTTGGCCTGCTGCACCGCCTGGCCGCCGGTCAGGGCGCCGAGGCAGTTTACATAGCCTTTCTTGGCGCCGCCGTGGATCAGCTCCCACAGTTTGTCGGCGCCGCGTTGGGCCAGAGTGTGTGCCGGCTGCAGGCTGCCACGCAGGTTCACCACGTCCTCGGCGCTGTAGCCGCGCTTGATCCCTTTCCAGCGGGGGTTTTCTGCCCAGTCTTTCTCGATAGCCTGGATCTGTTGCTCACGGGTCAGTGCCATATCAGTTCCCTCTTTCATTGATTTCACGTTTCCATTGACTTGTTATGGGGGCCGTTACCGGCCCGGGTCTCACAGCCGCTCGTAGCCGGGCAGCGTCAGAAAATCGATGAGTGTGTCGGCGCAGGTGATCTCGTCCATCAGGGCGCTCGCCTCGGCGAAACGGCCCGATTGCCAGCGGGCCTCGCCCACTTCGCCTCTGACCACCTCCTGCTCCTCGGCCAGCATCTGGCGGAACAGCGCCTTGGTCACCGCCTGACCGTTGGAGAGGGTCTTGCCGTGGCGGATCCACTGCCAGATGGAGGTGCGGGAGATCTCGGCGGTGGCGGCATCTTCCATCAGTCCGTAGATGGGCACGCAGCCGTTGCCGTTGATCCAGGCTTCCAGATATTGCAGGGCGACGCGGATATTGGTGCGCATGCCCGCCTCGGTGCGATCACCCTCACAGGGGGCCAGCAGATCGGCGGCCGTGATGGGGGCATCTTGCTCGCGCAGCACGCCGATCTGGTTCTGGGCACCCGCCGGAATGGTGGCGTTGAACACCGCCATGGCGGTATCGGCCAGACCGGGGTGGGCGACCCAGGTGCCATCGTGGCCGTTGTCGGCCTCGCGCTGCTTGTCCGCGTGCACCTTGGCAAACACCTGCTCGTTGACGGCCGCGTCCTTGGCCGGAATAAAGGCGGCCATTCCCCCCATCGCCAGCGCGCCGCGCTTGTGGCAGGTCTTGATGAGGAGTCGCGAGTAGGCAGAGAGGAACGGTTTGTCCATGGTCACCACCTGACGATCCGGCAGGACGCGATCAGAGTGATTCTTCAAGGTCTTGATATAGCTGAAGATGTAATCCCAGCGGCCGCAGTTGAGGGCGACGATGTGATCCTTCATCTGATAGAGCAGCTCGTCCATCTCGAATACCGCCGGCAGGGTTTCGATGAGCACGGTGGCCTTGATGGTACCGCGGGGCAGACCAAACCTGTCTTCGGTCCAGGCGAACACCTCGCTCCACCAGCGCCCTTCCAGATGGCTCTGCAGCTTGGGTACGTAGAAGTAGGGACCGGAGCCCTTGGCCAGCAACGCCTTGTGGTTGTGCAGGAAATAGAGGGCGAAGTCGAACAGGCCGCCGGGAATGGGGGCACCATCAAAGGTGACGTGCTTCTCCGGCAGATGCAGACCGCGAACCCGGCAGATGAGCACGGCCGGATTGGGATTCAGGGTATAGGCCTTCCCCTCCGGGCTCTGGTAGGCAATGGTGCCGTTGACCGCATCGCGCAGGTTGATCTGGCCCTCGATCACCTTGTTCCAGGCTGGGGCCAGTGAGTCCTCGAAGTCGGCCATGAAGACCTTGACGTTGGCGTTGAGGGCATTGATCACCATTTTGCGCTCGACCGGGCCGGTGATCTCCACACGGCGGTCCTGCAGATCGGCGGGGATGCCGCGCACCGTCCAGTCACCAGCGCGAATATGGGCGGTCTCTGGCAGGAAGTCCGGTAACTCGCCGCCATCGATACGGGCCTGGCGTGCGACTCGCTGCTTCAGCAGCTCATTGCGTTGGGGAGCGAAACGTTCCACCAGTTCGGACACCAGGGCCACCGCATCCGGCGTCAGGATCTGCGCGTAATCGGGAAGCATCTCGCCTTGAATGCGCAGGCGGGTGCTGCTGATGGTCTGGGCCGGTGCCGACATAGTGGGTACTCCTCCAAAAGTTACATTTTGAATTTATTAACTACGACTAACGTCTATATCCCTTTCTTTCAAACTCCCCGTAACAGCGGGGCAACACGATTCATAAGGTGCAAAAGAATGGCGGATTCGTCAACTTGATTTTTAAAACAGGTGTTTTTTGATGATACTTAAGATGCTGTTTTAAATGGATTTATGTGATTAGTGTAAAAGCTCTTTACAGATGGTTATGCTCTTGGGTCGCCGGGGCGGCAGGGGGGAGGATTTCGGTAGAGGGGGTGGGTTAAAAATGTAACTAATTACGTAATAAAATTACAAATGCAAAAACAAATCCCGACATTACTCCAAGCTTTGCAAAAACAGCTGTATGAAATGCCTTCGTCCAATCCAGCCTGCATGAGGGCTATGAAGTGACCGGGTAGTGAACTGGTGTTTAAAACTAAAATGTCAAATTGGGTCAAAATGGCGAAGGCGAACAGGAGAGAGGGAAATGACGAGCAATAACGTAGGTTTGTATCAAGGCGTGTCCATGAAGGAGAGGGAGGTTGGGGCGCAGAAGATGGTCAATTAAACTGGTTTTTGAAGAAAAACTAGCATTTTGTCGTTATTTGAGGTGGCGGCCTGTTGGCCGGGGTCAAGGGCGGTGCCGGACAGCAAAACCGGCGTCTTGAACCGCACTATGGCACGGGCTCGTCTCAGTAATCTTCATCCGGGGCGGCGAGATCGATCACATCGAGGTGCACTGAACTGCCGAACCCGTGCTCTGCGGAATCGAGCTCGGAGGGGGTGGGGGAGATCAGGGGCTGAACGGGCTGGGAGTCAACAGCTTGGGTCATGGATGCTTGCCTCATTGATTGCAAGCCGGTCGGTGATTCCATCACCCTAGTGTCCACCTCCCTGTTTTTATGGCCGGCGGAAAAGTTGCGTATCCTAGCGGCACTTTATGAAAGCTTCAAGTGGTTCTGTATAAAATTCATGCCAATAAAAAGTGGCGACCCGATGAACGGGGGAGGCGAGAGGAAAAAGAGGCAAGCGTCGGGCGTGCAGGCAAAAAAATAGCCCAGTCGTTTGACTGGGCTATTTTCGGGGAATTTGGTCGGTGTGAGAGGATTCGAACCTCCGACCCTCTACACCCCATGCAGATGCGCTACCTGGCTGCGCTACACACCGACGGAGTC